>JAADDN010000077.1 GCA_013153895.1 Thermoproteota archaeon
GTCCACATACTATTATTATTACTTAACTGTATTAAATATTAGTTTCGGTAACCCCTGTAGATAAAGATCTGTTATCACTCGAGCTCTATAATATAGAGCAAAGATAGACCTAAGAGAGTATGGACCTAGATATATTACTATTCAACCACTAGCCCTCCCATAATTCGTGCACTATCTCGTATATCTACACGTTTTTTACACTGATCAATAATCCGCTTAAATACCTAACCTGCGTATACTATACGATGAGCGGGTTCCAGATCCCAACCCTCGAATCCAAAACCCTCGAAACAAGAAAAACCCACATGACAACGAGAAAAGGAATAAGAATAATATGTGGAACAGATGTACATGGACAAAGTTGCGGAATAGTATCATACTATGTGTTGAGGCAGATATATGGAGACGAGCTGGTATCAATATACTCGCACTATAGGACGCCACAAGACCCAAGACCATCAAGCCTAGCAGCTGGACTACCCGACTGCTTACGCGAATATGGTAAGGATGTAGAAAGACTATACATCTTCGACATACCGATTTTCGAAGAGAAGGGTAAGGATGCTGAGGCAGCGTTTAAGGAGGTTCTTGAGGCTGGTGTAGATGTATGGTACATTGATCACCATGGACACAACCCATATATCTCAAATATAGCTAAGATGGGTGTAAAGACAATAATATTTGGTGGAGCATACGACATGGCGATGTACCTACCACGAATGTATGACATAGTTGATGACTTTGTTGAGAAGTGGGCATTTATTGGAGCAATAGCAGACTTCGACTGGTCTATATCATGGAGAGTCACGAGAGAATTAGAATCATATGTATGTGAGCATCTTGACCAGGCAATGAAGACACAGAGAAAGAAGCTGATGGAGGTACTGAATCTGCCTCAGAAGCCTGAGTGGGGTGAAGCTGGAAGCCTAATATATGGAATTGTACAGAAGCGTGTAGAGCCAGAGGAGATGATAGAGGCTGCTAGAAAGATCGTGCAGCCAATAGAGTTACCACCAAACTACAAAGTGTTCAGAGACATAGTAGTGTTCCTACCAGAGAGACCAAAGCAGTACGGACTAATATGGAAGCTACTGTGGAAGGCAACATATGTAACACAGACGAAGGTTGGAGTAGCATATGGTTTTGACCCGCAGAAGAAACGTGACAAGATAGTGATTGCAAAGGACTGGAGGTTCCCAGAAGTGATAATATATGTTGAAGAGTTCGTGAACAGGTACTTTGCTGGAAAGAACGTGAGAATATATGGACATGAGGGAGCTGTATCGATAGAGTATCCAGAGGGATACCAGCTAACGCCTGAAGAGGTAAAACAGGTAGCTAAGGACTTAGCAGAGTTCATGTTTGTTAGAATGCTTACGGGCAAGGTAATACATGCGATAAGTGATGAGACATTGGCAAGATACTTAGCAATAGACTATAGGCAGCTAAATGTGATGTTAAACGAGATACGTGAGCTCTGTAGGAAGTGTGTAGAGGGGAGGTAAATAATGAGCGCAGACTTCTGTTGCGCGCATCCAGAATCACCGTCATGTGAATGGTATGTTCATCGAGGTATAGACGATGAGCCAGTTAAGATATATGTGACTAGGGAGAAGAAGGAGATTGCGAGGAGAGTACTAGAGCTGTTAAAGGAAGGAAAGAGGGAGGAGGCTCTAGAGCTGACGAAGAGCATAGTTCCAGGTTACATCGAGGGAGAGACCGTATATATTGCAACTAGTGAGGTACCTGACCCAGACTGCCCAAATGACTGCCCAATACACCTATTCTGCACGTCTAAATCACTACTCTCGATAATATACGCGATAGCTGAGGCAAAGGAAGGAGAGGAGATAGAGGTGTAGAGTATGGGATATCTTGAAGAGAAGATTAAGAGAAGGTTTACAAGAGTGTTTAAGAAGCCTGGGAGAAAGGCTATTCTCCTGGACTGTAGTGGCTCAATGGAGCCTCTATGGAATATTGCCTGGAGAGTAATGTATCATGTTGTTAGGAGACTTTATTCACCTATAGCTATCTTAGGCTTCTACAATAGTGTAAAATATCCAGAAGCATATATAGATACTTACGGTAACGCGAAGCTACATGACATATGGAAGATACTTTTGGCTAAATATGGAAAGATGCGTATTGACCCAGAACCACCTGAGACACCGATAGTGTTCACAGGCTCGACACCGCTCTACGATGCTATTGACTACATGTTACATAGCTTCCCAGATCACGATGTTATAGTACTTACAGATGGATATGAAAACAGTAGCACCAGGACAAGATGGTTACAGGAATCTGACAACGTCTTCGTAATCATCTTACATACAGGGATACGGGGAACAAGAGATGAGGAGACATGTAAGGCTAGGCTGATGGCAGTATATCCGCATCTAGTTGTAAGAAATGACCAGGAGCTTGAAGAGAAACTTCAGAGAGAGGTAGACAGGATAGAACAGTAAGCATATTCTCTTCCTTTCCTCATTCTTCTTTCTTTTCTTCTTTCTCGTTCTTCTTTTCTTCTATCCTGTTCTATCTAGTTTTAAGTCTCTATAGTATCTCTATTTTATGAGGCTTGAGTCTGCTATTATAGAGCTTCATCACTGGTGCAGTTATAGATGCATCTTCTGTAGTAGTAGGGCTGTTCCGTTAGATGTTTCTTCTCCCGTGCTCTCTCTTGATGATGTTGGCAGGATTGTTAAGGAGTTGGCTGACTGTGGTGTAAAGGTTTTAGAGGTGTCTGGTGGTGAGCCTTTTCTTACTCCTTCTCTCCTCTTCTCAGCTATTTTAAATGCAGTTGAGTATGGTGTTAATGTCCATGTTTTTACAGCATGTTCCGACTATTATACTATTATATGTGTATTGAATAGGATACCTAAGAAGCATAGGGAGATGGTTACTATACATGTAAGTCTTCACAGTCTTGATAGCATGGTTATTAGTACTATTATGGGTATTAACAATCTTAATAATGCTAGGAGGGATCTAGATGCTAGGCTATATACTATAGCGGTTCTCAGTAAAATGTTTAGAACATGTATAAACTTTACTGTGACAAGACTTAACTATCATGAGCTTACGGTCATTGTTGATGTTGTTAAGAAGCTTGGAGCATCAGGAATAAGCCTGCTTCGGCTAGTTCCACAGGGATATGCTAGAGAGAATCTCCATATCTTGGAGATGAGTAGACGAGACTGGTATAGGTTCTATAATATTGTTACCAGCCTAGCAGATAGATACGGCAGCTATACTAGGCTTGGAGCACCTATAAACTGGCTATACCTAATAGATGACAAGTATCTCAAGACCATGCCTCCACCAGCATGCAGATGCGCTACCTCTCATATAGCTATCAACCCTGATGGCACAGTAATACCATGCTCAGCATTTAAAGACTTGTCAGAATATGCTCTAGGTAACATATTGAACACATCTCTAAGAGATATACTCTCAGGGGATAGGATTGAGAAGATAGTTAGCCTACGTAGGAATCTTCCTGAAAAATGTAGGAAATGTAAGTATAGGGATATATGTGGGGCGAAATGTATAGCTCAGAGGCTTTACAATGATCCTACGAGTCCAGATCCTCTATGTATAATATTAAAGAAGGCATAGATAACAGAGAGTGCCTATACCTGAGTCCTCATTTCTCGGACTAGAGACATATTGTTTATCTGCCTATATACTTTGCTTTCGAGAGCATTACTTCTATAGTTGTAGGACGATAATCCCACATATAGCTACTCTAGATATATGTTCTCTATCTATAAGCCTTCTTATCAATATGATTAACATGTTTTTCCTATCTTCAAGAATTTTCACAAGTCTGTGAATGTTTGATCCAGCTATTGCATCCATAAGCTTTAACCTGTTTATCAACTGTTCATACTTGTTTAAGCATTTTACAAGTTCTCTAATAATTAGTTCATATATACTATCTCTATCAGCTATATCTATATTTGAACCATTATAAATAATATATTTATCATTACATCTATATATTTCAATTCTATTTCTCTTATTTCTAAAGATCATTATCGATAGCATGCAGCTAGAGCCCATGTCAGATATTGTGAACGTGTATGATAATAATGTTAACTATGAGACCATGCTCACAAGGTTGTGAATATGGGTTAAATATTTTCCAGGTATATAACAGTTATGGTAACCTTCACAGAGATAGAGAGGAGGAACCTATCAAAGATAGGTAGAAGATTCCTATCTATAGTGCTTACACGTGTCATCAATCATATAGAGTCAATGTTTATAGAACACTGTAAACTGTTTAACATTGAGGTATATAGGAGTAGTATACTCTTAAAAGTACAGATACTTACAGAGCCTAGCCATCTCATACTTATAAGAGCGGGAATATTAGAAGATAGATATAGGACCATCCTCCTAATCTATATCTATCATAGACATGTAGAGAGGACCAGAGAACTATACGAGATACCGCTGATAGATGTATCTGAGGAAGATGTTAGAAAACTGGTCAGTAGACTGCTTAGAAAGACTATTAGACCTATAATCCAATTATCTGCCTAGCTTCTCGTTCCATGCTCTTCTAAGCGTTTTTACATGCACCTCAACTCTTGGACTATCTTTTAAATAGTTTATTAGTTCCTGTACTTCTTCTAGGGTTGGCTCTTCTATTCCATGTTTCTTGAGTAGTCCATAATTGTCATAGCCTACGTAGACTATTACCTTGTTTACATATGGTATGAATCTAAGTATCTGTCTTACAAGTCTCTTCCAGCTTCTGAACTTGATTACTGGTTCAATACTTATCCAACATTTTGGTATGAAGCCATTAATCTCGTTACTATATTTCTTAATGAAGTTTAGGAAGGTCTCTAATCTAGAGTATGGTGGTTCTGCCCTACTTACCTTCATCCGTATGTAATATGTATCATAGTCTGATTCTACTGTTACACCAGGAATCATGTTTCTACTATAGATCTCTACTCCATACTTTTCCAATAGTTGAATGAACCTTCCAGGATTCTTAGTCAACAAGAGGAAGAGCGTTCTCTCGTTTCTCCTAGCTACTTCAAGTACCTTGAGAATCCACTCGTCTGGTACCTCACTGCAAAATAGGTCTCCCACATCTGTGATAAAGACTAGCTCTCCTGGACGGAATCTTTCTCTTAACTTCTTCTCTATTAGTCTAGGCTTGAACTCTGGATCATAATACTCTGGAAAGAGTTTGTATAGCCTAGTTATTGCTAGTCTACGAGCCCAACAGTATATACAGAAATGTACACATCCTGTCACTGGGTTCCATGTTCGTGTTACTAGATTAAACATTCTACTCTGTCTCACTAGTTTAAATGTTTTTCAAGAGTATATAAGTCCATGTTAAGATTAATGTTTAAGAGATTTAGAAATATTGATCAGCCTGGTTAACTTATTATCAAGCCTATAATCTAGTACTTTAATGTTTGAGTTGGTTACCATATATGAAATATATTGCTTACCTAATCTCCTAGCTAGCTCCTTAACATATCTAGTACCTCTAGTTATCCTGTTTACAAATATTGTTATAATTATGTCGCACTCCTCAACAAGCTCCCTATCCCTCTTCAACAAGCATTCCCTAGAAGACCAGTCATCTGGCGGGTGCGCTACCTCTCCACTGACCTTTGGATGGTAGCTAGATATACATGAGATTATTGAATCTATACTAAGAGGATGAGCACCATGATGAACCTCAATACACATATCAGATCTACAGTATACTTCACCAATAATGTCCAACACCTTCCAAACTAGGTCATGAATCTTCCAACCCATCTTCCAAACATCTCCCCAATACTTCATTCTACTACCTGCAAAAGCTACAGATATACCCATGTATAGTAGCTAGAGAATTCGTTTATAAACTAGATAACTCATTTAGAAACATGAAGGAGATATCACTAACAGACTTATTTGAAGAACATGGATATTCTAGAGAGGCAGAACAATTAAGAAGAGGAGAGCTGGATTACCCAACACTTCTGAAGATATGTGCTAGAATATGGGTAAAAACAAGAGTGCTGATAGATGAGAAGGAATTAAAAGTATATGTATTAGAGAATAGGTAACTATAAAATATTTCAACACCCTTCTCTTAAATATGTAGTTTGCTATCTTAATCATGCTTTTCAGAATAGACTTCCTAACGATAAAACCGATCAAGGCTCCTGGACATGCAAAGCAGAGACTGGAAATGTTGATAAGGGATAGAAAATTGGAGGAGAGGTATGGAAAAGTTGCTCAACATTTGGACTATGTATTTGAGAAGGATTGGTGCTTCATATGTAACAGAGAAGCACTAGACGCTATACCAACAACCGCGCTAGTAGGTGCGCTAAACATGTCTCTTGGACTATCCGATATGCCATATGCAGTAATCTGCACACATATAACTACGCCAGATAAGTTGACTATTAAGACTAGGAAAATAACTAGGAAGGATGGTGTTGAGACTCTAGCACATGCCGAGATCCTAGATATTGGAGGTAACTTTCATGCGTTAATATATACTCATGATAGTGAAGTAGTAAGAATATTAAGAGAATCAGTAAACAAGTACATAACAATTGGAGGATGGAGAAAATATGGCTACGGAATAGCACTAATAACCTCTGTAGTAGAGATAAAGAATCCAAACCTAGAGAACATGCTGATAAGAGTAATATCTAAGAAGCATATCAATATTAAAGCAAAGAAGCCACTAGAAATAAACGGAAAAGTAATAAATCCCAGAAAATAGCTTAGTCAAATACCCGATGTCAAATACCCGATAAATGAGGGATATAGGTCAAGAATACTTAATGCTTCATGAAAACCCATAGCCAAACACTTGCCTATAATCTCTTTCTTCTTTCTCCTAAACACTTTCATAACATCAATTTTTAAGTAGTCTAACGATCCTATAGGTGACCGATACATGAGGTCTACCTCCTCCGACCTCCTAAATCCATACTTAATCACATCTCAGAAAGATTTATATATCCATGAAACATAGAGCATACTTGCCCGATAGATGAGGGCTATTTAATGCCGATCAAAATCTATCGCATATTCTATAATTTCCACACTCTACACAATTATTTCTATATGTAGACTCTCGTGCTATGAAGAATAGTTTCATTCTTAATGATTAATAGTTTACAATATCTAAGAACTCTGAACCTTAAGACCTCCTGAAAAGGTCACTAAACCTTAACGCTTGTACTCTTCTGCCTCTCTTAATAAAATCTTCATAATCTTTCCTCATTTCTTCACTTATTTTCTCAAGTATTTTCTTCTCAATTTCTTCATATGTTAGTTCAATGTTTTTCTTATCTTTTAACCATTTTTGAAAGTTTTTAAACATTTTTCTTAGAGTATAACTATCTGACATATATTTCAGAATGTTCTCCTCTTTAGACCATTCTAGAAACAGTTTCCAAAGTTCTTCTCTATCCATATATTATGTCCATATCTATGATTATTAAGTTTTGCCTGTGTTCTCAGATAAATACTCTCTAGGGTATAGTAAAATAA
Organism: Thermoproteota archaeon; assembly: GCA_013153895.1. Lineage (GTDB taxonomy): Archaea > Thermoproteota > Thermoprotei > Thermoproteales > Thermocladiaceae > JAADER01. The sequence goes on from JAADDN010000077.1 coordinate 7,543, forward strand.
TGAGGAAGGTAGAGGTAACTAGGTTTCCAGTTACTGATGGAACATATGTTGTAGGCTCACGCTATAGTCCAGTAGCTGTCCTAGTAATAGGTACATCAGAGAAGATTAGTGAGAAAGAACAAGAGATATGTCTAAGAGCGATTGACTATGGCGCAGCTATTGCGGGGATCTGCAAGACAGCTAATCTTGGAATCGAGAAGGTTATCATAAACACGATCTGTAACCCAAACATTAGATGGCTAATCATTGCTGGTAGAGAAAATGCTCACGGCGTAGGAATAACTCTTCTCTCATTCTTCAAATATGGTATTGATCCTACTACCCGTAGAATAAATGTACCTGAGAAATATAAGGAAAAAGCAAAGGAGGCATATATTCCGAATCTTCCTCTTGAAGCAGTTGAACGTTTTAGAAGGCAGATAACTCCTATACCCGCAATTGTTTTAGAAGATGAGAGACTTAACATTGAGCCTCTACTTACTGGGATAGTGCAGTTGAAAGATGTTACAATAGGCACAAGAAGCTTTACCTTGCCTATACTTCCCATAGGATCTGATTATCTTAAGGTTCCTGTAATCGAGAAGTATCTAGAGAATATTGTTTTATTCCTAGTTCATGCATGTTTACAAGAGCCAGAGAATAAGGTAAAGGTAGAGCTCATCCATGAGTACTCTGATATTTCCCCCGCCAGTCTAGAACTTTATGATCCTGGTGCGTTTCCCGAGAAACCAATGATAATTGAGCAAGCTAGTCCACAGATTGAGGTTAAGGTTATGAGTTCAATGCCTGTAGTGGCTGGTGCTTCTCCTTACGGTGTTCTTCAGGTTTCTAGGACAGTATATGCATGGTTTAATCATGCTGGAGAAGCCTACGGCATCATTAAACCACTAATATTGAGGTATGGAGTTAAGAGACCTACACGTCATGGCGATACGCGTGAGATCGCTCTAGTAATCACTTACAGATACATGCCCTGGTTCAAATTTGAGGAAGAGAATGGTAAGATCAGGATAGTTGACTTTGATACTCAACCACTAGAATCATGTAGTTACCCGTTGAAGAATAGGGAGTACATACGTGAATACTGTGAGGAACTGTTAAACGGTGTATGGCGTGAGCCAGGCAAGCAACATTATAGTTATGGTGCACAGATGAGGAGGTTTGGCTATGAGCTATCCGTCTTCGCTGATAAGTTAGTGGATAAGTACTTTAGGAGTGGTTTCATGATTAGGAGGGTACTTGAGATACCGACGCCAGTAGAGGAGAACA
>JAADDN010000047.1 GCA_013153895.1 Thermoproteota archaeon
TGTTCTCCTCTACTGGCGTCGGTATCTCAAGTACCCTCCTAATCATGAAACCACTCCTAAAGTACTTATCCACTAACTTATCAGCGAAGACAGATAACTCATAGCCAAACCTCCTCATCTGCGCACCATAACTATAATGCTGTTTGCCTGGTTCTCTCCATACTCCGTTCAACAGTTCCTCACAGTACTCACATATGTACTCCCTATTCTTCAACGGGTAACTACATGATTCTAGTGGAAGAACATCAAAGTCAACTATCCTGATCTTACCATTCTCTTCCTCAAATTTGAACCAGGGCATGTATCTGTAAGTGATTACTAGAGCGATCTCACGTGTATCGCCATGCCTTGTAGGTCTCTTAACTCCATACCTCAATATTAGTGGTTTAATGATGTCGTAGGCTTCTCCTGCATGATTAAACCATGCATATACGGTACGAGAAATCTGTAATACACCGTAAGGTGATGCTTCAGTTACTATAGGTAGTGGAGACAGAGCTTTAACCTCTACCTGTGGACTAGCTTGCTTAATTATCATTGGTTCTTCTGGGTATGCTCCAGGATCATAAAGTTCTAGACTGGCGGGGAAAATATCAGAGTACTCATGGATAAGTTCCACCTTTACCTTGTTCTCTGGCTCTTGTAAACATGAATGTACTAGGAATAGGATAATATTCTCTAAATATTTCTCAATTATAGGAATCTTGAGACGTTGAGGCTTTACAGGAAGTATAGGCAGGGTAAAGCTTCTTGAGCCGACTGTAACATCTTTCAACTGTACTATCCCAGTAAGTAGAGGTTCGACATTAAGTCTCTCATCTTCTAGAACAATTGCAGGTATAGGAGTTACCTGACGTCTAAAACGTTCAACCGCTTCTAACGGTAGATTCGGAATATATGCCTCCTTAGCCCTCTCCCTATATCTATCAGATACATTTATTCTACGAGTATTAAGATCAACACCATACTTAAATAGACTGAGCAATGCAATACCAACACCATGAGCATTCTCCCTACCTGCAATAATTAACCATCTAATATTTGGGTTACATATCGTGTTTATGATAACCTTCTCAATTCCAAGATTAGCTGTCTTGCATATTCCAGCAATGGCTGCACCATACTCTACAGCTTTCTTACATAGATCCCACTCTCTTTCACTTATTCTCTCACTTGTACCTATCACTAGAACAGCAACAGGACTGTAACGTGAACCTACGACATATGTTCCATCGGTCACTGGGAACTTAGTTACCTCTACCTTACGCATCATTACCATGTTTCCTAAACTAGTTTTATCTATTACTACTATAGTATAATTATCTTACAGGGACGACCATACTCGAGCTCTACCACATGTCGCAGCATGTTCTTTAATGTTTCCTCCGTAGCTGACCTATCTGGAAGCTCTATAACTAGGTCAGTCAGCTCTGGAATAATGATGAGTAAGTGATTATTTGTCTGATATATCCTAACCTCAAATAGGTCAACATTAGCAAAAAGATCTAGAAGCCTAGCAGCACCATCTGCAAACTTCTTGAGAAGCACTAAAATCCTCTCCTCAGTAATATCATCCCTACAAGAAACCGCTAACAGAAACCTTCGACTGCAAGGAACCAATTTAAACGCTAATCTATGCCTAGATAGGTCATCCTTATCCTCAACATGAAGAATCCCCCTTACTATTGAGAACATTTTATCATTCTTACTACATGTCTTGAGAGCGTACTTAATAGTCTCTTCAAGTTTTTCCCTATCTATCAATATCTTATCATTACTCTGTTTAACAATAGATAATAGGCGTAGTGTAGAGAGCTCTCTTAGATAGGAATCTACATCCTTATCAGCCAGTTCTAGATTAGTCAAGACCTCGCTCAACCTTCTCCTCAGCTCCTCCAATGTTAGCTCATTCTTATTAGTAGAGTAAAGTAGCAAGGCTAGGATAAACGCTCTAAGATTCATCAGGGGGAGAAGGATTTACGAGTTAGTTTTTAAATTTGACTAGTGACAAGCTATAAGACATATTTTCTAAACCTGCGCCATAGTTCTGAAATGTTCTTCCAGACTTCTTCAGGTGGTGTAGTCTGAGCCGTCATATAGTACTCTGATAGGAAGTGCCCCGCCTTCTGTGCAATAGTGTCAACTAGGTTCGCAACTTCTTCTGGTGTGAGGTTCTCCTTTGTCAGTAGCTCCTGCATCACTGTCTGTGCAACTGATCTTAATAGGTTAGCAACAGCTGAACGATACTGTCGAGGCACCTGTTGGGCTATCCTATTAGCAAGCTGTAGAGCCAGCACAAGATCACCAATATCTACCTTACCATTATGATTCAGATCACCATTACCTAGAGCCTGCTTGAATGCTTGAAGAGCCCAGTTCTCCCAGTAGGCGAGATCAGCAACATAGTTACGACTTACTGTGTCAGTAAGCATACCCATCTCAGATTGGATTACGCTCTGCCCGATGGCTTCCTCAACAGGCTGTGGCAGGTTCAGCATCTTTAATTGTTTTAACTGAAGAACTATATCCCCTATATCAAACTGATTATTAGCATTCCAATCAAGACTTAGAGGTCGTACCTGCACTAGACTCATCGAGTATAACAGTAGAGGAACAGTTTAAAAGATATTGGAGCTAGAACAATATCAGATTAGTCCGTTAAAACTATTCCACTTAAAAACCTGACAAGAAGAGCAAAGAGCCTTGCAAGATCCTCAGACTCTTCTCTCAATGTATCGTAGATCGTTCTAAGAATATTTACGTCTCTAGTCCTAGCAAGCTCTACTAGATCAATAATATAGCTGTTCTTCGTTGTAGCTCTATGATTCTCGTAGACAGTAACATTAGCTGGCTTAATAGCTCCTAAAATCACCTCTCTAACTAGTGGACTGATCCTAAGCCCACGTATCCTATCTATGAGACGAATAACAAGCTCTCTAAAACGTGGAAAAGCCTCCTCACAGCCAGGCTCGAGATATATCTTATCACCAACAAGAACGATCTCATAACCCGTCGGCACATGTAGAAATACAACTTTCTTACCATATAGTACAGCCCTCCCTATCTTGCCAGCACTAGCTAGCTCATATATAAATGGTAGAGTCATAAGGTTAATACCCGTGAGAAGAGGACTACCTCCCTCATAACTATACGGAACCACGCTGAGGATCCTCCTAAGGTAATTAAATGACATATAAATGAAATAGTGACAGTTCATTAAAATATCACCCAGAGAACAAAGCATTAAGTAGAAAACATACCATAACAATGAAGAATAATATAACAGACAGAAGGAATAGACTAATAGAGGCATCAAAATTCTTCTGATTTAATAAAGCTAGAAACAGTAAAACATATGCAGAAACTAGTAAGAAATAAACAATAATCATCCTAACATTCCTGTAAGCCCTGCCAGACAGTAATAGCACAATGCTGAAAGCACTAGTAGACTGATGACTGCACCAACATGAAGCATATAGGTCAACTTGTCCACTTCCGATAGCTTTCTTCTGTGCCTTATTTTTCTTTCGAACTCTAACAGTTTATAAATAGAGAAACCTAGCCCCACCATGAGAGCAACCTCAATTCCAGCAGCGGCATAGGTCTCCAACCGCAGGTAGACGGGAACACTTTTACCATTACTAAGTAGTAGACTCCAAATACCGATACATGATAGAGCATAGATTAATAAAACAATGAACAATATGACTTTCCTATCCATCGAGGGGCACACTTCTTCCCTACTTTAAAAATATGTACCTATCATGAACCTCGATTCTTTCCATACCTTTCACTATAACATATTTTAATCTTCTTACAGTTCTCCTATTTCCATTATCAATGATTAATCTAGGCATTATTATGATATCGCCCTTATCTCCTGCAAGCTCTATAAGCTCAAGACAGATAGACCCATCCTGACTACAGTATTTGCATGGTTCTACTCGTTCAAGAATAATGATGCTGCCATTAACATGTAGCTTAGCCTTACCAATCAGATATATTTGACGTATAAGTTCACCAATCTCTTCATCAGTCAACTCTAACCTATTTATAATGTTGTTCTTACTATCTCTTCTCATTACCGTACCATAAAAGGTCAATGTTAACGTAAGAAGAAGATAAAGACCATCTCTAATACTATGTCTAGCTATTGGAACAAGATGAGGATTATTAGAACCATGAAACATTGATCCACACTTGGCAACATAGATCACTCTGTCAATATATGCTCTGACTGGTAAAGTAATAGACAGTCTCTCACTGCTAGTCTTAACTTGCAACATAGGTTTCCTACTGACTCTAAAATTAGTGAGAACACCGTCACTAGTAACTACGTCATCCCTGAAGTAGGATGTTAAAATGAAGTTGAGACTTCTTAGGGCGTCATTAACAGAATCTATGACAGGCTCATAGAATACTATACAGAAGAGATCTACTATACTACTAGCTAGAGCTCTCCTACATATGCGAACATTATGTTGAACAGCATCCTCCGACATGAAGCAGCTTGCAGGTATAATACATACCTTTCTACTGATCAGCGTCTTCACTAGAGAGGATAGCTCTCTCGCTAGCTGTATAGGAGATATCTTACGCATATGATAGAGACTACTAGTAGGTTTATAACAGTATCAGATCCTGTCAACATACTGCCCAGTCAAAGCATAGTTAAACCTCTCACCTATCCTCCAAGCCAGCATGTGAGCGACCCTAGCACCCGAACGCAGGTGAAGAACTCCCCTAAAACCCATGAGCTGCATTACTAGCTCCCCTCTAAAACCAGCATCTATCTTAGTGCCCTGCAGCATCCATCCACTACCACGTAAAAAACTTGAACGTGGTAGAAGCATGCCCTCAACATCTTCAGGAAACTCAACACGCGGCAGAACTATAATATATATCCCAGGATAGAGGACGTACCAGCCAGCTCTCTCCTGCACGGGCTCATAAGTTATGTCTCTCCTAGTCTCATCCACATCAATAATCAGCTCCCTAGGCTCAGCACGATAGACAGCTTTAAACGGTAGCTCTATACTTGAACCACACTTCTTTACCCTCTTAACAATATCTTCACTATCCTTAACTAGGTTCAGAAGCTCACTTGCCGTTAACATGTTATTCTACTCTTAGACTTACCTAATAAATTTATCTGATAAGCTTAAGCTCTTGTAGAAAGCTCATGCTGGCAGTATAAATGACCTCACTACACCATAAATGTATTAATCTATCGGCGTCTCCAGCCATGATAACATCCTGCGGAAACAGCTCATTAACCTTAGATGATAAGAAATCTACACATATATCATATGGATCCCTCTCACTGTTAACAAAGTCAGGCAGAAGCTCAAATCTATTACCAAACTTATACTTGAAACTCCTCTCAACAAGCATCCTAAAGTGCCTATTCATGTCACCAGTCTTATCAGAAATTATTTTAGGAACAATCACGCTCTTATAGACATAGTCTATAAAATACTTAACAAATAGGTTCCAAGCCTGATCAGCATTAGGACTATTCAACACATGGTGAAGCAAGGTAAGGTACACAGTCTCAACATGCGTTCTACCACGAATAAACACCTCACGCTCCAGACTCATAGTAGAGGAATAGAAAAGAAGAAGAAATACCTAACGGATAGATATTCACGAAAGCTTTCTCACCTGCTTAACATTACCATGCACATCTACCTGAACAAGATAACTACCATACTTATCCAACAACTTCAACAGCTTATCACTCTGATGTTTAAGATAGTTAAACACGTCTAAAATAGAATCAAAGACAAGCTCCTCATTCCTACCATAATAAGAAGGATAGTACCCCGCTGTTGCCTTCTCGCCCTGCACGATAACTATTCCCTCTCTTTCACTTGGTACAAGAGGCTCAATCAGCCTGTCACTAATCATAACATTGACATGTAGTGAAGGTAGCATTGATAGTTCTCTTAACATAGTATTAAGATCTATATTCTCCAACCCTAGCATATATAGTAGAGCTATGAGACGAAGAACATTTCTCTCCTTCTCACCTAGATTCCTGGGGTAATAAATCAATGTTGGATAAACATAGAAAGACTTAACATTATACTGTAATTCTCCCCCACCAGCCCATGCAGATAATTTAGCACTGTCCTCCCCATTAGCGATAAAATCTAACACGAATTTTAGACCCCTATCCTCATCATATGAAGTGGTGAGAACAGCACCCTTAAGATCTATATATTGACTCAATACTTTAACATACCTAGCTAAGAGACTCAATGCCTGATCTATACATGATTCAACATCCTTAACAAGTTCCTGAAGAAGAGCCAGCACTCGCTCATCATCCTTACCAGACAATGTTAATGCTTCATCAAGAGACATCTCCCGTAGAACCTTCACCCTCATAGGAAACCTATGAAAGGGGAATTCACTTCCTATAGGAACAGTATTAAAGAGAAGGGGAACATATCCAAGATCTCTAACATATATCACGGGAAGAGCATTCACACCTCGTTTCAGATTAGCGAACTCATCTTCTAGAGAAAAACTAACATGACCTAAATTATCAAGGTATTGAGATACTTTGCTTGGTATCATTCTCCTGAACTCTCTCAGAAAAATACTCCTATTCTCAGGTATTAATGGAACGATAGGAGTCAGAGAGAAGAGCTCTACCAGAGGGATAGCTCTTCCGTACTTCCTAACCAGTCTAGAATAGGTCTTAGCAACCCAGTCCCAGCTTACCCTGAACCCTTCATCTCCTAGGAACTGTTTAACATAATTATTAAGCTCCTGGAAGGGGGATACAATCAATATATCACTGCCCCCATAATTTGGGAACACGGGTAAGAACAGTAACTCCCTAGGTTGATAATACTCGTATAGGTCTAATAGAAGAGGCAGATTATTACCTACAACATCCAGCAGCACCCGATCAAGAACGCTCTCATCCAGCTCATACTCCTCTAATAGACGTTTAACATAGTTTAAATTAAGCATCCTACCTAGGAGACTAGTTAGGGATCCCCCAACACCGTAGCTCATGGAGATAGAATATGAAGATCATCTTATCAAGATTGTTAACATGTGTCAGTATACTATGAAATATTCTTTTCGATAAGGAACCTTAAGCTGAAGCATCTTGATCTCCCCACCTGTCAACGGATTGAACATTCTACCTTGTCGTAAGATGCGGAGCTGAACCTCATATGGGTAAACCATCTTGAACGTGTTCTCATTAGTCACTGGTAACAGATCTAGTAATAATCCTCTCCTTCCTAGGGGACGCTGGATGATACAGCTGTTCAATATCGGTAAAATATCATTATTCAGATCCAGCATTAATAGGTTCAGCAGAGGATAGGTAAATGGGTTCAATTCACTAAGGTAGCTGGGTACTTTGAATCCTGCCTCCATTCCTCTATACCTGACGCTTATGGTCTTGTAACCGCAACCTGGGAAGCTACGTAAGAACTGTAGCACCTTTCTCCTACATTCCTCATCTACTAGCTCCAGTACCTGCAGGAACTCTAACAGATACGGGTAAAGCTCTGTTAGAACTGTACGTGGAAGCTCATCTATGATAGTGGCTGAAACATGTGGAACAATCTCCTCAAGAACCTTAAGAGAGGGCTCATAGTTAACACTTCTAAGCTTACTTAACAGTTCATCATAATTTACTTCTCTCGTGCTCACTTCAGGAATAATCTCGCAAGGAAGAACTCTAACATACCTAGAAACATCATGAAGAAGAAAGCTAGTAGGTAAAATAAGAAGCGAACGCTCTGGTTTTCCCTCAAACATGTTGTTTCTACCTAACAAGTAGAATATCACTACCTCATGAACTGGAAAAGGTAGGTACATGGTTGCAAGAGGAACACCAACACCATACATAGGTGAGAACGGGCTAACATAGTATACTATAGGTATACTCTCCCCCTTATCTAAATACAACTGATAGAGCGGCTGCAGAAGATTACCCTCCTCCAACAACCGTATAATCAAGTCAAGACGAACAGGCTCACCGAAAATATTAATAATATTGAACATCTCTTTTAGCAATCTCCTACCTAGACTAGACACATGTAGTATCATACTACTATGTTTATAAGATCTATCTCAACCCATCACTACTCAATTACCAGCTTAACGCTAGGTTTTACACTTCTAATCAATCTATAAGCTTCTAAGAGGGTCTGAACAGCCTCCTCAAGATCCCCAGCCAAACTATCGACCAGCCTCCTCAAGCTAGAGCCCCCTTCTACATTCCTACTCTCCTCTATGATGAAGATGTTCCCTATATCGGGATACTTACTAGATAATTTAGCTAGAGCAAGCATCACATAATCATCCAGAATCTTAACTCTCCCACCTCTAACCTCAGCATTAACATCTAGCTCCCAAGGTTTCCACCTCTTTAAATAAGTCTCATCACTTACACTAATGTTCTCAGCAGAAAGATTAAACGGTGAATAGAAACCCACCACCAGCAGTTCAGGAGTCAAGACTCTGAACATCTTTACCAATCGCATAATTGGTTCCAGAACAAGATAGAGTGGATAATATGGGGATAACCCCATCTCTTCTAGCAGGAGTGCTCCGCTCCTATCGATAGTGATCTCCCTGAAAGGAGATACATTAGATAGATATGATAATAATCTTCTAAGTGTTGAGACTCTCTTAACATCCATAGCTGTAACCATTGTTGTCTCACCAATAGGAAAATACATACCTCTATCAACATCATAAAGCAGGTAAGGATGATTAACAAACTCAGGAAGAGGATAAATATCAAATGAATCAACACTAAACGTAAATGG
>JAADDN010000117.1 GCA_013153895.1 Thermoproteota archaeon
TATGATAATGATAAGTGTGATACATGACTAAGCTATACGTTAACTATAGTATAAATATGAGAATACGTCTTGTATACGGTTTTGAGAGATTATTATTCAGTTTTGGACAATATGTCTCGTATATTTAAGTTTGTAATAAGTTTTGATATTATTGATAGACCTCTGATAATAAGTGCATGGTCTGGTTCTTTCTTACTTAAGATTATTTATGAGATATTTCATAGAGTAGGTCTCGATTTTGAAAAGAGGAAGAGTAAGCCTTTCGTAATTGAGCCACCTCTAAGAGATGGTAGATATATCATATCTGGAATCTATGTTAAATCTAGAGAAGGTTTTTCTCAGACTAGTGAGACTTATCATATAATAGAGCCTGGTTCTAGATTTGACTGTATAATGTATATTTTTGATGAAAGTATAACTCAGAAGTTTACTGAAGCTCTTCTATCAGAATCCTTCATAAAGCTTCCTGCAACATTACTTCAGATATCTAGCATAAGTGTTGAAGAAGTAGAACTTCCTAGACTTCTAATAAACAATCTTGAAGATCTTAAAGGTAGAGTTTCAGCTCATGTTCAAGTTGAGTTTCTAAGTCCAACATGCTTCATGCTTCAGGGAAATGATGTTCTTTATCCTAGTCCTGCTAGATTAATATATAGTATTGCAAAGAGATTTTACGAGATAACTAAGATAAATCTTAAAGAAGTATGTGATCAAGCTTATAAAGTATTTGATATTCATAAGATTCGTGAATTAAAGATAATTTATGTAGATATTGGAGAAGGTCGCAAGGTTCCAGCGTTCATGGGAAAGGTCATATATGCAGTAGCAGGTAGGCCTAACATTGTTACCCTCATGCTACAGTTACTCAAGGTTGGAGAAATTCTTGGAGTTGGAGTATCTAGAAGTCTCGGATTTGGTAGAATAAATGTGCAGTACCTATCTGTAAGATGATTATTAAGTATCAGTGCTGACCGCGGTCTTCACTAATCTGGACGTCGTAGGCTCATCACCGATACTACTTTATATATTAGACTACTTTATCTACCTTAAGGGTAATCATGTATAGTATACTCATCATAGATATGTTGTACGAGTTTGTATATGGAAGACTAAGTAGTCCCACAGCTAGACAGATAGTTCCAAACATAGTTAAAATAGTTGAGGAAGCACGTAAGAAGAACATACCTATAATACATGTAATTGATAGTCATCTTCCAACTGACATAGAGGTCAGAAAGATATGGGGACCACATGCAATGAAGGGTAGCCCAGAATCAAGAATTATTCCAGAACTAGAACCTCGTTCTGAGAAAGAGTTTGTTCTAGAGAAAAGATGGTATAGTGGATTTAGAGGTACAGGACTCGCACAACTTCTTCGTGATCTAGATGTGAAATGTATAGTTATTACAGGTATTGCAACAAACATCTGCGTTCTTCATACTGTTGCTGATGCAGTATATGAGAGATTCGATGTAATATTAGTATCTGATGCTACTGCAGCAATACCCGTAGTATCAGATGATGCTAAGATCGAGCATGAGATGTTTCTTAAATACATGAGTAAGGTCTACTCCATAAAGATATTGAGTACTGATGATATTATTAGAGTATTATCAGGTAGTTAAAGTCTTAAGATACTCCTCTATCAATCTTCTCAAAGTCTCGACACTTATCCCCAAGTGTTTACTTGCTTTCTCATAATCTTTATTATATATCTCCCAGACCTTGTATGCTATATCTTGTACATAAGTTATGAGCTCATCACTGAACTCCTCGTCTCTAGGTTCTGCTCTGAACTTATTTACTATATAAGCTATGTGTAATGCTGATACTGGTTTCTCTTTGAAGCTTTCATCCTCTTTTATGAGTACTGGTATTGGTTCTGGTATACTTTCTCCCTTTTCTGTTAATGTTTTAATTATTATGTACCTCTTTACTCCATCTATTATGTAGTACTCTCTGTCTACTAGTATTGGTGTTAGTACTCCTATGTACTTCACGCTACATATTAGATCTCTATCTATGTTCTCTATAGAATAGTACTTTCTTGGTCTTGTTGGTATTCTAGGAAGCTTACATTTTTCCAAAAATTCTTTTACTGTCATCTGCTCGTATCTTAGTGGAGGCATGTTATCTAATACTTTTAATACTGATGTATCTAAATTTCTGACGATTGATCGTGAGAGGAGAAGATGTTCTTTCGGAGATAGATAAGATAAAGAGGATAGTTGAAGAGTACTCTCAGAGAGAGCATGCTTTCGTTGATGTCAGGTTAGAATCTTACTGGTCGGTAGAGATATCAAGAACATCACAGGACTTGAGAGTAGTTGAAGGTTCTGAAGAAGGTGCAGCTGTGAGAGCTTTCGTAGATGGTGCATGGGGCTTCTCATCAACTCAGAGAATAGATTCAGAAAGCATAAGTAAATGTATTGAAAATGCTATCAAGATAGCTAGATCAAGGAAAGGTGAGCTAAAGATAGTTGAGCTAGATCCACTTAAAGATCACGTTAAGTTTCCTGTTAAAGTTCCTCCTGAAAACGTTGACATCGAGATGAAGGTTAGAGATGTTGATCATCTAGCAAGTCTAGTAAAGAGTAGAGAGTATGTTAAATCCTACACAATAAGGTACATCGATCTCAAGCTAATGAAGATCTATCTTAGCAGTGATGGTAGAGAGATAATACAGGAAATGTACTACTCATATCTTAGAACATTAGTCACAGGAAGGGAAAATGGTGTAGAATCTATGGCACATGATACTAGAGGAAGTAGAGATGGCTACACGATATGGAGCAGATGGAGTCATGAGAAGATTGCTGAGAGCGTATTGAAGAGGCTTGAAGGTCAGCTTAGAGGAAAATCTCCAGAACCTGGAAGATTCACAGTAATAATGGCTCCAGACGTCGTAGGAGTATTTGTTCACGAGGTCTTCGGTCACCTAGCTGAGGCTGACATAACGATGAGTGGTAGTGTTGTAAAGGATAAGAAGAATGTTAAGATAGGTTCAGAATTAGTAACAATAGTAGATGATTGTGAGATAGAGAATGGCTTTGGAACAATTAAGTACGATGATGAAGGTGTTAAAGCTAGAACAGCAGTGCTTGTTGAAAATGGAATATTTAGAGAGCTTATGGTAGATAGGACATATGCAGCAATGATAGGACAAGAACCAACTGGTAATGCTAGAGCTGAAAGTTTTAGAGTACCTCCATTAATAAGAATGAGAAACACAGTCATGCTACCTAGAGACGCATCATTAGAAGAGATGATTAGAGAAGTAAAACATGGATATTACCTCGTTAAACCGAGAGGAGGTGAAGCAAATCTAGATGGAACATTTCAGGTAGGTATTGCAGAAGCATATGAGATAGTTAATGGAGAGATCGGTAGCCCTGTGAGAAACATGTCTATTAGTGGAAACGTCCTAGACATACTTGCTAATGTTGAGATGGTTGGTAAAGATTTCGATATAGAGTATGGTCTCTGTGGTAAAGGTCAGCTAGTCTACGTGTCAACAGGAGGTCCACATGTTAAGGTTAGTAACGTACAGGTTGGAGGATTCCTCTCCTAAACTATGCTATCTGTCTCAGAGTTATATCCTTCAATCTCTCGTCCGGTACCTCTATCTCACATCTAGTACCTAATGCCTGACCTGGAAGAGGTCTCCTAAATACTACCAGTAGATGACCTCTCTCACTCCAGACCTTCCTGACCTTACCAATTATTTCTTTACCAGTCTTAGTTCTCCATATGACTCTACATCCAAGAAATCTATGTAGAACAGCACTATCTTCTATTCCTGGTACTACTACTATCACATTATCAGGATAAGCATCAGCACCTCTCCTGAAAGAGTATATTAGTCCAACTATCCTCGCCATCATAAGGCGAGACTAGAGTTAGTTTATAAGTTTTCACGATGACAGGGAGGTCTATTAATATCTTCAACCTTCCTACCAAGCAGAAAACAGTACCTAGTTGAGAATCCATAATATATACATTCACCACAGTTTGAAGGCATTCCACGACTTACAGATGATACGTGAACAGTAGGTCTACGAGTCTCTCTAGATCTAGGTCTAGCAACCTGAACCTGCTGTTGAACACTAACTTCACTTGTTCTTCTCTCAACAGTACTGGTCTGTACTGGTCTCTGAACCTCCTCAAGCTCGTATGGTCTTGCCTCGACTTCTCTCTGCTGTACCTGTACTTGTTCTCTCTTAACTTGTGGAACTTCTCTTAGATCTATCCCTAGGCTCGTCTTTATCTCTTCTACAAGTATTCTCTCCAATGTATTAAGATCTATGAGCTCTCCCTCACATATCTTTCTACCATTCACCACTATTGCTGGTAGTGTAGATATGTTGTCCAGCTTCAGATGCTCTACAAGACTTCTCAAATATTCTGGAGGTTCCTCCTCACCTCTAACATACTTGTATATTAGGTCTAGAGCCTCCTCCTTCACCTTTATCATCGTGAGATTAATCTTCTCAGGATCTCCACCTCTAGCCTTCACTTGCTCTCTAATACGTAGTATGAGCTCCCTAAGCTTGTACTCGTAGTCCTCATACTTCCCAAGAATAGTGTAAAACTTTACCTGTACGCTCATTAATACCTCGCCTACTCGTGAATATATAACTTTACCTCTTACTTACCTTATTAACGAGACTTGCTCGTAGATGCTTGTGCAATGAGCTGACGATGCTTTCCAACTATCCTCTTGAAGACCTTGTTAAGATATAGCTTACGTTCAATTATCTCACTATCTGGCATAACTTCATAAAATATCTGTGTCTCATACAGGTGAACTATCACACGTTTAGGAACCTCATACTTAGATAATATAGATTTAACAAGATCTTCAATACTTAGACTACTTTCATGATCCTTCAAAAGCTCTTCAGCAATACTTATAACATCGTGAGGCATCACTATCCTCTTACAATTCTCAACATCAATAACCATCATATGGTAGCCAGGTATAAAAACATCATAAAGATCCTCAATACTAACCTCACGCTCATTACCTACAAACATTACCTCAAGAACACAGCTCCCAAGCTCATTTTTATGTAATGGAGTTCTTCTAGGATCCTTTAATGCTGCAGCAGGTGCGGCAAGCTTGAGAAGATCTAGAGTAGTATACTCATCTGATGGTAAAGCTCCTACAGATCCTCTCACAACTCTCCTATATACTCCATCCATGCTTGAGCTAACGATCTTCTCTATTGTTACAAATACTCCATAGTTAGTTCTCTCAAGCTTCTCTCTAACATCTTCTGGCAATATCTGTACTGCTTCTGACTCATCTCTACTTGATAGTGCATAATTGATTAACTGTCTACAGAATCGTATTATCCATGTAGCTTCAGAGAGAGTGAAGGGTCTAAAATTTATCATGTGCACCCTAGACTTATCTAGCTTACATGCTATTTAAGTCAAGACTAGCCAACAAGATTAGGATACTACTAGGCTAAATATTCAGGATCCTCAACATGCATGACCTACCTTTAACACATATGATTACTCTATCAATAAATTTACATAAATTGAAAGCTTTCTCAAATCTCTCACTAATCTTCTTATGATGAGAACCTCTCCAATAAACTTTACCACATCTCTCACATATATACACCCTACGAAACTTCTGAACAATATTCTCAGGAACTTTATCATAGACCTCTCTCACATCCACTTCTCTTAGAGGTCCTCCACATACCGTACAGTACCTTGGTACAGGAAAATACTTCTCATCTATATCAGCAGTATCTAATATTAGTGATAGTTGTCTCAATATGTCTGATGATCTCACAAGTATGCTTCTTCTAGATAATGATAATCTACGATTAAATAGTTCTTCATCTCTAGTTATCACTACATGTTTAGAATCTATCAGTTCCTCATCTCTGAAGGATGGTGAAAATATTACACATATACCAGCCATACGTAACCATTGTGCAAGCTTTCCAAGCATTGAATCTACAATCAAGGTATCTAACTTACGTATATGTAAATTGCTTGGATATGTAATACTTAGATCATGACTGTGCAATCCTCTTAATCTTATCCCAGGGTAAGATAGTGTCACTATAGTTCTCCCCAACTATAGTAGAATCTCCCGGAACATGTACTATTATGTCTTCTGGCTTAATCTTAGGCGTCACATTGTACCTAGATTTTACATAGCTCATGAACTTCTCTCTAATCATGCTTGTACACTTATTTCTATCTACTCTACCTGGCTTGATAATGACGTAATATTCTGCTAATCTATGTATAGCTTCTGGAGGGGCTGACAATATTCTAACGATGATCTTATTATCTACCTTATCAACTCTCACACCTATACCAAGTTCTAGAGGTACACCACGAATCCACCTTCTCTCACCATATATCATGAAGCTTCCACGTGCAAGATACTCACCAGCAGGAGCTTCCTTACTAACCTGCTCACCATATACGCAGAATACGTCTATCGAAGATGTGCCTATGGTCCACGCTTTTGAGTGAGCAGCAGCATATTTAGCAGCTTGATAGATATCTTCATCACTAACATCTGAGCCTCCTGTCCTTAATACTACTACAGCTCCTCCAGGTATGTCTGCGTGAAGAAAGAGATCATTCTTACGTAAGTACCTCCTAACTATGGACTCGTTCTGTGAAGCATCTTTACCAGCTATAACTAACTTGTCTCCTGTAGTTATGAACCATCTAAACTTTTCAAACCATTCAAAAACTCCATAAACAACCTCAACAACACTCTCCTTAAACTCTCTAGAAATCTTCTCAATATCTTTCTCAATACTCTCCTTCTTTCTATAAAGCTCCTCTAATGCTTTTCTAGCACTCTCAGCCTTCCTCTTAAGTTCTTTAGCTTTATCAAACATCTCCTCTATAACATCTCTCAGACTACTTGTGATCGGTATCTTAACAGTCTCACCATAGAGGTCTAATATTACAGCCTTCTCCTGTGGTATAAAATTGATTACTCGTACACCATCTAGCTCTATCCTCTTAGCTTCTTCTAGAAACTTCTCTCTACATTTTTGCCATAGTTCTCTCAATCTTAGTAACAACTCCTCAACAATATGCTTATTATCGAGAACAAGCTTAGCCTTCCTCTTAAGTTCTTCAGACTTCTCTAAATAATGAGATACTAAGCTCTCAGCCTCAAGAATGCTCTTCTCAAGCTTCTTCAGTTCAGCCTCAAGCTTAGATACTTGAGAACGCTCCTGCTCCTGAAGTTCTAGTCTTCTAAAATACTCGTCTACAGCCTCATTAAAACTATTATACGGTATCGATTGGAAATGTTCATCATATATTAGAAATCTTATAGGTGTCACATTTACATACATGTTAGTACTCTTATCAACATATATCCTAGGCTCTAACCTTCCTTCAGTAACCTCTCTAAAAAGCTCTCTAATACCGTTCAGAATCTTAACATAATCATCCTTACTTATACTACTCTCAGAAACGTTAAGTCTTCTACAGACCTCTCTAACAACGTCAACAGGTACTCCTAGAGCTCTAGAGATAGCTCTCACCTTATCTGAACCTCCCCTCTCCACTTCTGATACATAGGCTTCAACACTGCAGTTCATTAGGTCTAGAAAGTTTCTTGGAGGTGGAACATAGTTTAGACCTATCTGTATCTTCCTATCCTTACCCTCATACTTATGTAAACACCATCTTACTTTTCCCTCACTATCTTTCAAAATTATGTTCATTGGCTCTATCAGCTCAAATATGAGCTCCATATTGTTGCTTAGTCTCAAGTGTATTATTCTATCTATCCTAGGCATATATATGTCCTCTATTCTACACCTCTCAACTAGGTTCTTCAGAACTGGGTCTCTCTTTCTCTCTTCAGACTCTATAACGTACTTTGTGAGTCCTGCTCTATGCTTAGTAAATATTAGATAATATTTCTCTACTTCTCCTCTAACTCTCAGTATTAGACCGTTCTCTTCTCTATATACCTTATCTATGAATCTTCCAACGATCATGTTCTTCAATTCTCGAACTATTGCTGTGATGTCTAGAACATTGAGACTCTTCTTGGGTCTTATAGAGGGCACAGCCCTCGTAGTTATGTTTCCTGAATGTTAAAAAGGTTTTATATTAGTATTGACAAGGGGGACCTGACCGACCAGCTCATTCAGGGGCTCTCGCCCCTGTTGCCGGTCAGAATACGTAAATATTAGGTAAAATATTTACTTTACGCTGTGTCGTTAACGTTTGAGGAGGCGCTTGACCTAGTTAGAAAGTACGTGAAGAATGATAAGCTGATTAAACATATGTTAGCTGTAGCTGCAATAATGGAGAAGCTTGCTGAGAAGTTAGGTGAGGATAAGGAGCTGTGGAGGCTTGTTGGTCTACTACATGATGTAGATTATGAGCTTACTCAGAATCAGCCTGAGAAGCATGGTCTTGTTGCTGCTGAGATATTGAAGGATAAGCTTCCTGAACATGCTATCAAGGCTGTACAAGCGCATAATGAGCTTACAGGTGTTAAAGATGATTCTAAGCTTGCTATAGCTCTCAGAGCTGCTGATGCAGCATCAGGTCTAATAATTGCTACAGCACTAGTCATGCCTAACAAGAAGCTCAGCGAGGTCAAGCTTGAGACTCTTCTCAGAAAGTTCAAGCAGAAAGATTTTGCTAGAGGTGTCAAGAGGGAGAAGATACTTGAGTGTGAGAAGCTTGGTATGAGTCTTGAAGATTTTCTATCATTATCGTTAGAAG
>JAADDN010000044.1 GCA_013153895.1 Thermoproteota archaeon
GGAGCGGATGAGGGGAGGTCACCTAGGCGGCTACCTCCCTGACACTCCCAGTATTATTCTGAACTTCCAATAAACTTTATAAATAGACTCTGCTCTATGAGGTCTGAGTCTGTATGAGCATAGTAATTAAGCCAAAGGAGACAGCAATAAAGAAGCCACACATCAACCTAGCAGTAATAGGACACGTAGACCATGGAAAGTCCACGCTCATAGGACACCTACTAGTAGCTACTGGATACGTAGATGAGAAAGCATGGAAGGAGCTCTATGAGACTGCCAAGAAGATGGGTAAGGAGGACTTCGCATACGCATGGATAATGGATAGACTCAAGGAGGAGCGAGAGAGAGGAGTAACGATCGAGGCAATGCACGTAGGATTCGAGACTAACAAGTACTTCATCACGATAATCGACCTACCAGGTCACAGAGACTTCATAAAGAACATGATCGTTGGAGCAAGCCAGGCAGATGCAGCTCTCCTAGTAGTATCTGCAAGACCTGGAGAGTACGAGGCTGGAATAGGACCACAGGGTCAGACTAGAGAGCACCTGTTCCTAGTTAGAACGCTAGGAGTAACACAGCTCATAGTAGCAGTAAACAAGATGGACGTAGTAAACTATGACCAGAAGAGGTATGAGCAGATAAAGAATGAGCTAAGCAAGCTACTCAAGCTCCTAGGATACGATCCAAGCAAGGTACCATTCATACCTGTAAGCGCAATAAAGGGAGACAACATAAAGGAGAGAAGTCCAAACACGCCATGGTACAATGGGCCAACCCTACTTGAGGCACTAGACATGTTAGAGCCACCTCCAAGACCAGTAGACAAGCCATTCAGAATGCCAATACAGGACGTCTTCACCATAACCGGAGTAGGTACAGTAGTCGTAGGTAGAGTAGAGACTGGAGTACTCAAGGTAGGTGATAAGGTAGTAATAATGCCACCAGCAAAGGTAGGAGATGTCAGAAGCATAGAGACTCACCACATAAAGCTAAACGAGGCTAAGCCAGGAGACAACATTGGAGTTAACGTGAGAGGTATAGAGAAGAAGGACGTGAAGAGAGGTGACGTGATGGGACACCTAACTAACCCACCAACAGTAGCAGAAGAGATAGTTGCTAGAATAGTAGTACTATGGCATCCAACAGCCATAAGCGTAGGATACGCACCAGTAATGCATGTACACACAGCAACAGTACCAACACAGATAGTAGAGATCATAGCTAAGCTAGACCCAAGAACAGGACAGACAATAGAGCACAAGCCACAGTTCATAAAGCAGGGAGACGCAGCAATAGTAAGACTGAAACCACTTAAGCCAGTAGTAGCAGAGAAGTTCGCAGACTTCCCACCACTAGGAAGATTTGCACTAAGAGACATGGGTAGAACAGTAGCAGCAGGACAGATAATAGAGGTCAAACCAGCAAAGATAGAGATAAGGTAATGAGATTAAGTAGTACGATTAGAAACATTAAAGAACATTTCACAAATTTTCAAACCATTTACAGATCCAGTATTATTATACATTCTCTACAAACCTCGTAATAGGAGCTACACCAACACTTAGCCTCGATTCACCACTACTTAACCTCCTCTTTACTTCATCTATTACATCTGGATGCTTCTCCTTGAAGTGTCTATATATGTTGTTTAGTGTCTTTAGCACGTTCTCTCCTTCTGGTATCTCTTCACCACATATCTTACATCTTAGTCCTTCTACGTACTCCTCTCTCAGTACTTTTGCTATCTTAGACCATGTTATCTTTCCGGGCATCGTTTTGTTATTCTCTATCATGATAATAAACTTAAATTAGGATTTTCAAGGATAGGATTTCTCTTTTCAAAGAGGATTCTAAGCCAGATCGCGATCTCGATTAAGGAGTTCTCTAGTTGATCGATAGGTCAGTAGTATCTCCATAATGTTAATGGAGTTATACCTGAGAATGATGGTTTAAGGTCTCCTCTTCTAACTCTTTCAATCGCTTTAGATAGTGGAGCAGCATCAAGCATTATAGTTAACATCCAGGTAGCAAGAGCTTGATATCTTCCCCAGTACTTTCTATAATATTCTTCAACGTTAGTTACTCCAACAGTCTCGTATAGTCCCTTCACCCATCTATCTATTACAGGATTAGTATAATCTCTATATGCAAGCATCATTATGAGACCGTAAGTATATTTTCCAACTCCTCTAATCTTTGTTAGATTCTTCTTAAGAAAATCTTCACCATTCTCTATCAAAATTTTAGCAATCTCCATAAGAGTTCTACTTCTATAACCATACCCAGAATCTTTAAGAACTTGTTCTCCTCTCTCAAGAATAAGTCTTGGGTTAGGAGGATACTTTAACTCTACTTCAAGTCCCTCTAGTAGGAATCTCTCACCATATCTAGATAAGAGATTCCATATCATCTTCCATCCTTGTCGAAATGATGCATTTTGTTGAGCAACAGCTATAATAGATGCATACCAAATATCGACCTTTCTTGAGTGAATTCCCTCTATAACATCTTTGAGAAGAGGATCACCTCTACAGAGCTTATAGAACTCCTCTAAGTTCTCGTCTGTTCCCAGGTGATTCCTGATCTCATGTTCTACATCTTCTTTACTCAAGTAGTTCTCGTTTGAGTATACTTCAACTATTATTTTATGATTTTCTTCCCATGCTACTACTCCTATATTCCTATCTGAATATTTGATTATTGTTCTATAATGTTTTCCATCATAATTCCAGCTAAAACTATATGCTGCAGCTGTCAGTTTAAAATTGAATTTTTTATCAAGAGGCTCTATTTCTATCCTCATTCTCCTCTTAAGTCTCACGTTTTGCTCTTCAGTATATGAGGGTCTATTTTTTAAATAATCTAGCTCGATTACTACTGTGTCTGCAGAAATTATAGTACCTGAGTCAGAGAGAAATGTGAAGCTAGCGTTAGGATACAGTGTTAGAGCTTGTGCTGATGGTATCATACTTGAGTTACTATACTATGATCATGTTGATCAGAAGACTTATGTGATAGGGAGATACTATATTCCTCTAAGAATAGCTGAGGATCTTGCTCGTGACCTTAAGGAATCTATAGATGAGCTTAAGACTGGTAGAAGAGCTGAGTAATCTATGAGAGTGATAGAGGTAAGAAGAGAAGGTTATAGATCGAGGATATATGATCCTGACACGTGTATAAGAGGAGAAACGTATAGTGAGGTAAGTACTCTCAGGTACAGGATCTTCAGAACAGATATTGAGATGCATGTTGCTAGACTTGATGATGTTTTGAGAGAGGATGTTGAGAAAGCGATAGAGAGTGGTGAGTCTGCTATAGATGTTCTAGAAGGAATGCTTGGTGTTAAAGTTGATAAGAGAGATATGAAGGAGATAGAGGACTTCATAAATAACATTATTGAGCAGTTGAAGAAGGAGGGTCTAACTTTAGATAAGAAGTCTGAGAACATTGTGAGAGAACTATATAAGCTGATTGCATATCTCATAGATAGTAGAGTAGAAGAGAGGGGTGGGGAGAGTGGTCACGATAAGAGAGATACTAAATAAGTTGAAGTGGACTAATAGACTTCATGAGTGTGAGCTAGTGTACATATCTAGAGGAGAGCCAAATAACGAGAAGGTGATAGATCTATCGACGCTAGTAGAGGTCTGTAAGAATGGGTTCACATATGTTGAGAATGGTAGAGAGAAGTATATTCCTTATCATAGAGTGATAGAGATACGTACGAAAGATGGTAGAGAGGTCTTTATTAAGAGGAAGGTGCCACACTAATAAAATATAAATGATGATACTGCTAGGAAACTATGAGCTGAGAACTTATGAGAAATAAGCGATATTTAATTGCTTGGGCGATAACAGGAGCTGGACACTATCTTAAGGAGAGCGTTGATCTACTAATGAAGCTTGTTGAGAATAAGGTACCACTAATAGTATACATCTCTAGAGCAGGTAGAGACGTATTGAGAATGTACAATCTTCTAGACACGGTAGAGAAATTGAAGGAGAGAGGTATCGAGATTATTCATGAAGATGATGAGAGTCCAAGTTTTCCTAGAACTGGTCGCGTATATATAGATGTTAGACTCGTAATAGTATCACCAACAACATTAAATACTCTAGCTAAGATAGCTTCAGGAATATGTGATAGCTTAGTATCTAACCTCGTGGCTCATGCACTGAAGGCTAGAGTACCTGTAATACTCGTTGTACCTGACCTCGACTGTCCTCTCGAGTCCGAGATTCCAATACTCATTAATAGGTCGATATGTAAAGAATGCACTGATAAATGTATAGCATTAAGATACTGTCCTCGTAATGCAATATATATTGGCCCTGACGGTCTACCACACGTAGACTTGTCAAGATGTGATAGATGCGGAACCTGTGTTGATAAGTGTCCTCATGGTGCAATAAGTCTATCAGAGAAAGTTATGGTATATCCTCACCCACTTCTAGCTAGTCTTGTAGAGAAGGTGAGGAGCATGGGTATCGTAGTGTTTGGTAGTCCAAGAGACTTATCTAGTAGTATAATTGTTAGAGAGGTCATAGAGGGCCTCTATAGTGAGCAGTAGCTGGACATCTCAGGCATACCATTCTAAACATACATCTCTCACATGTATCTCCACATGGTGCTGTATCACCACATCTTGATGCTAGTGGAATATACATGTATTTTGGCTTATCTATACCTGTCAACCTTATCTCAGTGATCTCCTTACCAACTCTAGACCTTATCTTCTCTACAACACATTTAAGTGTAGAATCATCTTCAGCATATACCATCATTATGGTCCTATCTTTACCTCTCCCAACTAGTACAAGTCTTGGACATAGTGATAATTTTTCGGGAATATCACCATCAACGATTAGTAGTGCAAAATTAAGTTTTAATAGATCTACGTTAAGTAGGGCCTGAACCTTGACTAGTCCCTTATTAGTGAGTTTTAGTAGATGTTTTCTAACTCCTACATGAGTCATCGAGAGCTGTTTTCCAAGTTCTACAAGGCTTATTCTACCATCTTCCTGTAGAATTGATACAAGTCTCTTCTTAACATCGTCTAGGAGAGACACATTGTTTATATGTATTAGGGATTTATTATATTTAGCTAGAGTGACTCAACATGGGCGGTAGAGGATGGATGTGGGGAAAACGTAGGAAGAGGATCATATTTGTTGATTTACCATCAGAATGTGTACTATATGTGCCGACAGACCCGAGAACAGTATGCTTAGACGATCAGTCTAAGATAGTTTTAACATATGTTGAGCTTCAAGCGCTGAAGTTAGTATACTTAGACAATCTTACTCAGTATGAGGCAGCTATGAAGATGGGTATACCTAGGAGTACTCTATGGAGGATAATTGAGAATGCTAGACGTAAGATAGTTCAAGCATTAGTCGAGAGGAGACCTATCCTGATAGCTAGATCTGAACGTGGAGAATGTTGAGAAAGGTTTAAATATTTGAGCAATAGCTCACTACTCGGTGAGTAGGATGGCCTGGTGGGGTGGATGGGGAGGAGGAAGAGGATGGGGTTGGAGAGGCGGAGGATGGGGATGGAGTCCATGGCCAGGTAGAGGACCATTCAGCTATCTGCCACCATGGCTAAGACCAGGATGGCTATTCGGTAGAGGAGCATGCAGATTCCTATTCCCATGGCTATGGTATGGATATGCTGTACCACCATACTACTACATGTATCCATACCTATACATGATGTACATGCTACCATACTACTACCTACCGCCATATTGGCTACCTAGATGGTGGTAATCATGTACTGGCCATACGCGCCCATACCTGACCCAATAACGATGTGGTACTGGATGTCTTGGATGATAATAGCACCAATGTGCTACATGATGATGTACTCTCTAATGCTTGAGAGCTATAGAATGATGATGGAGTTCATGCGTAAAATGTTTGAGATACCAATGCCAAAATAGTTAAATATTATTCAGTAGGTAATCAACCATGATCTGGTATAGAATGATGCGACTATTCATGAAGTATATGCCACCCCCACCGCCACCTCCACCACCAAGCTACTATCAGCAGTATCAGACGACTACTCAACCACAAACACAGCAGTATCAGTATCCAACAACTCAGCCAAGCACGTCACCTCCACCGCCAAGTGATCAACCATATGGACAGTACTATGCACCTTATCCAATGATGCCTCCATTCCCATTCATGCCGTATCCGCCATATCCATTATCGCCGGAGGACGAGTTATCAATGCTTGAGGATTATAAGAAGTTTCTTGAAGAGATGTTGAAGGATATTGAGGAAGAGTTGAAGTATGTTGAGGAGAGGATAAAACAGTTAAGAGAATATGTGAGACAGAGTGGTGCTACAGGTACAAGTGTACAGGGCTGATTTATCAGATCATTGCCGACCTTCCTCACATATCGGTTAACCCTGCCTTCATCACAAGTTTTCTTTAAGTTTCTCCAATACTTCTCTAATTTTCTCCTTCTTAAACTCGTATATTCTTCCCCTGCTAGTATCATATATAGTACATTCAGCTTCTTTACATAATTTCTCAAGTATGTGCTTCGTTATTTCTCTTATTATTGTTATATTGAACTCTCTCGTCTTTTCACGTACTTTCTCACTTATTTTATGTATCTTGTAGAATACGCTGTTTCCTATAGCTTTCTCTAACTGTTCTTCGAGCTCCTGAATTATTAATTTCTTTAATTCTCTAAGCATTCTTATCTAAGTCTTACTGTGATTCGTGAGTTATAAGGTCAGTGTTTATGGGTGTTTTAGTAGTGTAAGGCGTAAATTTCGGTCTTCTTCGTTTAATTTAGTAAGGATTGAGTATCATGTTGAGAGAGCTTAAGAGAGTTGAAGATGTTTTAGAGGAAGTTCTTAAATATGTGACTCACAGATTAAAGAGCATTAGAGTGAGGACTTATGATGCTGTTGGGAGGATACTAGCTGAAGATGTTTATGCTAAGGTAGATCTGCCCCCATTTGATCGTTCTGCAGTTGATGGATATGCTGTGAGAAGTGATGATGTTTTCTCTGCTTCTCCTTCTAGTCCTGTCATACTACGCTTATCAGATTCTAATGAGGTCCATCCTGGAGAAGCTGTTAAAGTATGTACGGGAGATCCCTTACCAGAAGGAGCAGATGCTGTCATAATGAGGGAACACGTAGTTGAGAGAGAAGGATTCATAGAGGTCTTAAGACCAGTTGCAAGATGGAGTAATGTTTCTAGAAGAGGAGAAGACTTCAAAGCTGGTGAGCTAATACTTCCACGTGGCTCACTGATAGATCAGATATCTGTTGCCGCAATGTTAGCTACAGGAAACTTAGAGATCTCAGTATACGAGTGCAAGATAGGTCTAATATGTACAGGATCTGAGATAGTTGAGCCAGAGATCTTGAAAGATGTTAAAGATATAGAAGAACTATCTAAGAGAGGTATCATAGTTAATACGACGAGATTCCTAGTTAAGGAGGCTGCTGAAAGTATTGGAGCCATAGTTGAGTATTATGGTATAGTTCCGGACGATGTAGATCAGATAAGTAAGGCAGTTAAGACTCTACTTGAGAGAAACGACATGGTCATCGTTACTGGAGGCACAGCTGTAGGCGAGAGAGATCTCACGTATAGAGCAATAATGAGCTTAAATCCAGACTACATGTGGCGTGGACTAGCTATAAGACCTGCAAAACCTACAGGAATAGCAGTAATTAAAGGAAAACCAGTACTCATGCTTAGTGGTTTTCCAGTAGCGGCATATGTAGGATTTACAGTACTTGGAGTACCCATAATATATCATATGATGAATATGTCACCCATAGAGAAGGCAATGCTTAGAGGTGTACTAACTCGTAGAATAGCTAAACCACCAAGCTTGAGAGCATACGTGAGAGTTAGAGCCTGTGTAGATAGGAGAGATGGTGTAATAAAAATATCACCACTAGCATTAACAGGAAGTGGATTACTCTCAACATTGATTAGAGGTAACGCCATATTAGAGATACCTGAAGAACTTGAAGGATATGAAGAAGGATCTCAAGTATGGATAAGACCTGTTAGAGACTTAAATTACTGTGAAGAATAGTTAACACATGTCATCAGTAATAGAGTTCATAAAAGAGACACCACAAGTAACAGAAAAAATTGAAGGAAAGACAATAAGATGTTTCGAAGTTCCAAAAACAAGATTCTTCTCAAAAGGAGAACTACTATACATAGGATTCATGTTAAACATGAGCGATCAAGAAGTACTAAACAAGATAAATGAGATGAAACTTGGAAGAAAAACAATAGAAAAACTATACGCAATTAGACTAGATCAAGAAAACATATGGACAGGACCAAGACCAGTACTACCAAGTTTACTAGAAAACGAGACAGACCTAACAGAACTACCCTCAATAAGCAACGCTACACTAAGAGTAATGCTACACTTCAACAATATTAAAGACGTAGTATGCGTATCATTATACGAACATGACGAATATAGAGAGCTAGTCATAACAAAGCTAAAAGGAGCAAAATGCGTAATAAGATACATAATCTATATATAAGCAACTACTTAAGAGCAACTTGAGGTAGCTTAATATACCAAACTATCTTCCCGGTTAAAATATTGACAGTAGCTACTAGAGTCCAGACACATCCTGTAAGGTTGCTAGGCACTACAGCATAAATATTATAGTACACGCCCACCCTATCATGGTACTTATCTAGCTT
>JAADDN010000003.1 GCA_013153895.1 Thermoproteota archaeon
TCTGCTAGAAATGATTTTTAAACGCTCTCTCGTCTATGTGCTCATGTCTCTGTTAGAGAAGATTAAGCCAATGTCCATAGGACAGGAGCGACTACTCAATGCTCTCACGGATGATAGAAATGAGATTGTTGGAGCTTTCGGTCCAACAGGTACAGGAAAGTCTCTCATGTCTTGTGCTTATGGAATATCGATGGTGCTTAGTGGTAAGTTTAAGAAGTTCATAATTGCTAGACCTGTAGTAGATGTAACAACTGGCGAGCTAATAACACCTGAGAGGCTTGGAGATCTGTACTACAAGATTGCTGCATCGTATCTAGAAGACATTCTTGGAGAGTTCATGTCACGTGAAGAGATAATGAAGCTTCTACAGGATGGTAAGGTAGTGGTCACAGACGTATCTTATCTACGTGGAAGAACGTTTGATGACTCTATAATATTTCTAGATGATGCACAGAACGTTCAGCCTGAGAGTGCTGCTGAGATACTTATGAGAATAGGTAGGAACTCTAAGCTAATAATTGCTGGTGATCCTGTTCTACAGAAGCCTACTGGACTAGAGAAGGATGGTGCTACATTGCTCAGAGAGGTCCTACTCAATGAGGAGAATGCTGCAGTCATAGACCTAGGATTGAAAGATATCGTACGTCCAGGAGCTAGAAGAGGAGTCAAGGTAATATTCGAGCTAAGAATGAGAAAGAGAGAACTAACAGAGAGCGAGAGACAGCTACTAGACTTAGTTAGAGTATGTGCACCAGACGCAGATATAGTCACAGTAATAGAGTTCAAAGCAGAGAAGGAAGCTCTAGGAATAAGATCAGAGAACGTACCTGATGCACTAATAATAGCAAAGGAAGGACATCTAGGTAGAGTAGTTGGAAGAGGAGGAGAGAGAATTAGAACTGTAGAGAATGAGTCAGGTCTGAGAGTTAGAGTAGTAGAGATGACGTTAGACTTCAAAAACTGGATAAGAGCAATACACCCAGTATCCTGGATAGGAAAACATATAATAGACGTCGATCTAGCTGGACCAGAGCTAGTAGTTACAGTAAGAAGAAACAACTTTGGAACATTTGTAGGACATAGAGGAGTATATGTGCGACTGCTAGATAGAATATTTAGAAGATTGATAAATGTAGGTATAAGAGCAATGGAGAGTGAAGAATAATCAACCTCTAATAAGATCATTCACGAGATCAGGATCGAACTTATCAATTCTCATAACATTTAAAGCAAAATTTATCAATCCTTCTCTCACGTTCTCAGGATTATCAGGATAGAAGAGTGGACTAGCTATAACTATAGCTCTAAAAGCAAACCATGGTTGACATACTTTCAATATCTCCTCATCGCCTGTAGAATCTATATAAGACTTCAAGAACTGTCTAAACATTGTCTCAAATACTCCAGTAAACTTACCCTTATCTAGAAGTGAGAACCATATATAGTTTGTTAATAGACATGTGACATCGTCCGCCGGTTCTCCCCACTCACCTCTAGATCTGTCTAAGACTGTGAGTTTATCATCATCTGTGAACCATATGTTGAATGGATGATAGTCACCATGTACCTGACATAGCCTATGATAATATTTTTTAAGCATCCATCTCCATCTTGTAGCTAAGATCTCTATCTCCTGTAACTTATCAATCATCTTGAAATCATCAGGATATGCTGAGTCTACTACACCCATAATCATCTCTCCATGACCAACTAGATCTCTTATCCTCCTATAATATAGTCTCCTCATTGCATCAGGGTCTCCCTGAAACTTCACTGAGTGAATATCTACTAGATAGTTAACAAGTATGTTCAGTCTCCTAACATCTCTGTCACTTAAGGATCCTCTCTTCAATATTTCTTTCAGATCCTCAATATATGGTCTACCTTTAGCTTCTTCCATGAGTATGAAGAACTCCTCATAATTTCCACAACTATGAAGATCACCGTACGTGTCTAAGTATCCTACATCTACAGACTTAACATGATTTGGAAGTTTGTTAAAGTCTTTATGAGCCATTAATAATACTTGAGCTCTATCTGCTGGATAATCATGTCCAAATCCTCTCTCACCTTTAAGAAACTTTAATACAAGACTTCTCTCCTTACCTTCACACTCTATAACGATCTTCCATGCCTCTGCATGCCATCCTGTTCCTAGAAGCTTGAGATCTTTTACCTTTACGGGACTTCTAAATACTTCCTGAAGATATCTTTCAACCCTATCTATGCTGAGAGAGTAAGACATCTAGACTCTTAGAGTCAGGTGATACCCTTAAGTACATATCGTCTCACATGTCTTAAACAGATTCTCTACACATCTTCTTATCCTGTTCTCTAGCTCTTCTATTCTTGAGAGATCTTTCTCTAACATGTTCCTAGCTATCCTAATCTGATCATCTATAAACTCTATTGACGCAGATCCAATACTCCTCCTAAGCATGAGAACATCATCAGGACTGAGAAGTCTTGCAGAACCCTCTCTCAAGCTTTTAGCAACCTCTCCATACACCTCTCTAAAACTTCTACCCTCTCTTAGACAAAGCTGTTCAACAGTTTCAGCAGAAGTTACAGGAAGCTTCTTCAAGAGCTCTCTAATAACATCCTCATTAATAATGATTCTCTTAAATATGTCAGTTAAAATATGTAACACATCGTTAATAATGTTAAACATGTTCCATACATGTGGTGTAGCTTCCTGAAGATCGAGATAATAACCTTTTCCTACAGATCTAACAATGGAGAGAAGACTCACATACTCTCCAATAACTCTACCTAACCTAGCTCTAGCTATCTCAAGAGTTGCTGGATTTCTCTTATGAGGCATTATGCTACTTGTAGCACAGTGCTCAGATGGTAAGACCAACATATTTATCTGAGGATCAGAAAGTTTAATTAAATCATTAATGATTCTCGTAAGTTCTGTAGAGAATGCTGATAATACTCCACCCGTGATGAGAAAGTAGTCTCTAGTCTCAGTACAATATAGAGCATTAATACATAGATTAAGAAAACATAGGTCAGTCATCTCCCTCTCTCTATCAATAGGAACTGTAGTGCCTACAGCTGGACCACATCCTAGAGGACACTTCTCAACAACGTTCTCTAAAATAGTGAAGAAGATGTTAGTATATGTTCTCAAGACCTCCTCTATCGATAATAAGTAATGTGAGAATAGTGTTACCTGAGCTGGCTGACCATGTGTGAAAGCTATGAAGACCTTATCTCTATCTCTCTCAGCTCTATCTATGAGAGTTCTCCTCAGCTCTACTATCCTAGATAACAGTTCTCTAAATAGTTCCCTAAGTCTCAACTTATGTGCTGTTACTACATGATCGTTCCTACTTCTTCCAAGTCCTACCCATCCTGCAATCTCTATCCCAAGCTTATCTATTAGATGCTTCTCTAACAATTCATGAAAGTCCTCGTACTCCTCTACATCACTTCTATCATATAGTTCATCTATGTTATGATATAGGCGTGATAGCTCTCTACATAGTTTACAAGCTACATCTCTAGGTAATGCTCCACACCTATGTAGCTCTATGACGTGTTCTAGTAGGGTGAGTATTATGTGTCTAGCAATCTCTCTATCATCCCATATGCTAGATATGTATCTGCTTATCCATTTCTCAGTACTTCCGAGGAGATGTGCTCGATACACTGTTACTCTACTATCAGCTCAGGTCTATATGCTCCTTCCTCGATCTTAGATAACGTGAGAGTATACTTCTTATCACCAATTCTAAACTTCACAACAAGCTTTTTAGGCCACTGAGACGTATCTAGCTCAATAAGCTCAGCATTCATCCTTCTACAAAGATCGTTAACAGCTTCCTTAACTTCTGAAAGATCTTCAGGAGCTGTTATAGTAGTATCAAGCTTGACACCTGATGTTATGAACCTAGCAAGCTCCTCCCTATCCTCCTCATATGTCAGATCGTAGAATGATCTCATCTCCTCTGCCATAGCAGTAATATGGTCACATACAGGATTTATAAGTCTTGAACTAAACCTATATAAGATACCGTACACGTCACATATACGTGGAGACGCAGCTATTAGAGATTATAGAGAAGGTAGCCTCGAGATTAGGAATTGATAGAGAGACTCTACACAAGGTCTACTGTAGAGACGAAGATGTTCCTGACCACGTTCTAGAGAGACTTCTCAAATTTGAAAATGAGATCTCAAAAATGGGAAAGGATATAGATAGCTTAATGACAAGATTCTGCGAGTCAACAAGAATAGAAGAGAAGGAGAAACTTGAGATAGAGACTGTAGTAAAGATACCCGTCTATGTTGGTGGAGAAGAGAAAAATCTGAACATTGTTGTTAAAGGAAGAAGAATAATTGTCGAGTCAGACATAGAGAAAGTCTGTAAAGAGCCTACAGACATCATATTAGGAGAAACATCAATATACTTGAAATGTAGTGGTGAATGGATAGTACTATTACATGGACTTAGAGGAGAAGAGAGAAATAAGATAAGAAGAATACTCAGTGGTGAAGTATGAGCTTAATTATTGAGGATCTCCACGTAGAATCGAGCGGAAGAGAGATACTTAGAGGTATAGATCTAGAAGTTAAGGAAGGTGAGACTCACATAATAGTAGGTCCTAATGGTGCAGGAAAGTCATCATTACTATACACTATAGCTGGTATTCCAAAGTACGTTGTTAAGAAAGGAAGAATAATTCTAAACAGTGAAGACATAACGAGACTTCAACCTCATGAGAGAGTTAGAAGAGGACTATGTTTAATGCATCAGTTTCAACCACAGATAAAGACTATCAAGGTATCTGATCTAGAGAACATTCTGATAAGCAAGTTTGGCATAAATGAACTAGCAGTTAAAGCTAGAGAGATATTAGAGATAGATAATTTAAGAAATAGATACCTCTTCACAAATATGAGCGGTGGAGAACGTAAGAGGTTAGAACTATACTTGACACTACTAACAAATCCAAAGATAGTACTTCTCGACGAACCTGATAGTGGTGTCGATGTTGATAGTCTTGTCAAGATAAGCGAGGTCATAAACCTGATAATAAGTAGCTCATTAACCTGCATCTTGGTTACACATAGAGGAGATATAGTAAACATGTTGAGGAAAGTTGATAGAGTTCACGTTATGTGTAATGGAAAGATAGTTGAGAGTAATGGAAAGGATATGCTTGATAGAGTTCTTAAGTCAGGTTTCAGGAAGATATGTGAGAGACTGAGAGATAAGAGAGAATAAATCTTTATCAGTCAGCATTAACATGACTAGTATGTAGATACTAGATGAGTAGAAGTGTGAGAGATGTAGAGAAGATAGCTGAGGAATATTTATCTAAGTTGAGTAGTAATGGTGAGATAAGAGAGATAATCGCTAGATTAGAGATATCTAGAAGAGAACCTCATATTGAGCCTACATGTAGTATTGAGGAGGTTGGTAGAGCATTTTACTCTCTTGTTGATTCTTCAATAGAAAAGTTCTCCTACGTCGATACTAGTTCACTGATTATTAGACCTCTAAAGGAGATAGTTATCGAGGAGAAAGATGTCGAAAATGTGTGGAGTCTAGCAGCTCCTGACGAGGATCCTCATCTTGCATTGATAGCTAAGTATGGTGATAATAGGGGTGCATATGTTAGAGTAAGGTCAGGTAGCAAGATTGGTCCTGTAAGAACATGCTATGTTACGAAGTTGACAGGTACTGTTCAGCTAGTTCATAATGTATATGTTGTTGAAGATGATGCTGAACTTCAAGTATTATCTACCTGTACATCTTCTAGAGATGCGTTAGATATCTATCATATAAGTTTGACAGAGGTCATAGTTGGTAGAAATAGCAGGTTTACAATGATAATGTACCATAATTGGAATGAGACTACGAAGCTCTGGTCTAGCTTGAGAGTTAGTGCTGGTCCTGAAAGTAGGATAGTACTCATATATGTAACTCATAGTCCTATTGAGAAAGCTTATGATCAAGTTATAGTAAGGTTAAGCGAGAATGCTTCAGCAACATCATCCTCAGTTATATATGGTAGGAGAGGTAGGTATCATACAGAGACTACGACGATTCTTGAAGGTAGGAATGCATCTTCAATACTCATATCTAGAATGTTAAGCGCAGAGAAGGCTAGGATTGAAAGTGTTTCCAAGATTGTTGCACGTGGAGAAGGTTCTAGAGGACATATTGAGTGTCTTGGAGTTCCACTAGATGATTCATCAATAATAACATCAGTACCCATACTTGAAGCCCATAGAACAGATGTACAGTTAAGTCATGAGGCTGCTATAGGAAAATTCTCTGAAGAAGAGATAACATACTTGACTACTAAAGGACTAGATGAGAACGAGGCTATGCAGCTACTGATAAGAGGTTTCGTAAGCATAGATCTGGAGGAGGTTCCTCCAACATTGAGAAAAGTAGTTGAAAGAATAGTAGACGAGCTCGTGAGAAGGTCGGCGGTATAGAAAACTTAATTAATAGGTCTAAGCGTCTAGACTTGAGCATGTCTTACGTACCCGTATATGAGCTACCTAGTAGACCTAGACCTGGAGAAGAGATAGTACTACCAACAGGTCAGAAGGTCAGGATAAGACACGTAGGAATACCATGGATAGCACCACCAAAGAAGGTATGCCTAGACGATGAGTGTCCCTGGCATGGTCATCTCAAGGTCAGAGGAATAGTTCTAGAAGTGAAGGTAGTGAAAGTTCATCCTAAGTTTGTAGTCACACTACACGAGTGGTTGAAATATGATCACAAGTATAAGAGATATGAGTGGAGAAGAAAGAAGATACATGCAAGACTACCACCATGCATAGATGTTAAACCTGGAGATATAGTCTACATAGGAGAGACTAGGCCACTAGCTAAGACAATATCGTTTGTCGTACTTGGAACAAAGAATGATGTTGTACCTGTAAAACCAATAGTAAAGAGACTTGGAGAGACTGAAGATTTGAGAATATAGTCAGTCGGCGCTCTTCATCACAAGTCAGTCGAAATCCGATACATCACCTCATATTAACTTGATATGTAGCCCTTATAAACACCATAGTTCGTGAACACAAGTATTGAATAAGCATTCAAGCAGTTTCCCTCTAGATCAATCTCTAACACCTGTCCAGGTCTTATAGTCACTGGTAAACTAACTTGCTGACCATTGATCGATACTGACTGTACTGTACAGTGAACCTCATTTCCAGAGTTATCATACAACTTTATCGATCTTACTGTGACTTCTCCTGTACCTATGTCACGTATCTGTACTATAACCTTACTATTTCCTACCAAGTAACCATTTACTGACAGCTGCGCACTTCTACTTATACTACTACTCATGAATGAGTATATTATTGCTCCTAACACTACTGATGCTAATATGCCTATTAATGCCCATACTATGTTTGATAGTGCACCTCTCTTATTTAGCTTCTTCATGATTTGACGTGAACATCTTACTCTTATATTTCTGTCTAGTAGGGATGTAATGTGAGCATAAGTTCTCTATTCATGTTAACATCATTATCTTATGCTCTCTTAAGTATATTAGGGATATATCAATTTCATAATACCACTA
The DNA here is from genome assembly GCA_013153895.1 of Thermoproteota archaeon. Lineage (GTDB taxonomy): Archaea > Thermoproteota > Thermoprotei > Thermoproteales > Thermocladiaceae > JAADER01. The sequence continues at coordinate 7,575 of JAADDN010000003.1, forward strand.
GATTTATTAGACTCTGCTCACAATGTTAATAGTAGACTAGGGGAGATGTTTCACAAAGGTAATAACAGGACCAGCAAACGTACTTCATCTGTAGTAGACTGTATAAAGAAGATTAGAGATAAGTCGAGCCTAATGCTTGACCTCACATATTATGCATTACTATACCAGGATAGAGAGCTTGCTCAAGTAGCATATGCTACTGGAGAGGAGACTGTCTCTTATTGGAAGGAGATGATGAGTCATGCCTTCATGGCCGTTAGTCTGCTACCTGAGATGATGGATGTCATTAACAGCTTTATAGAGCTTGCACACCACATGAGGAGAGCCGTAGATGTTCTATTAGACTTCTGCAAGCTTATACAGCTAGGATATAGGCCTCATCCTGCGCTTGTTAGGGCTGTAGAGATAAGTGAGGAGCAGGTTGCTATTGTAGAGCTTCAACGTGGAATGACTATAAGAGAGTTGATAGATAAGATAGAGGCTTCACTAGACGTCATAGCTGTTAAATGTGGTGCAGCATGGTTCATAGATCCGTCAGAGGATAGGCATCTACATAAGGGAGATCTACTCATAATAAGGACAACTAAAGATGTTCTAGATCGTATAGAGGAGATGAATATAGGCAAGATAAGAAGACCAAAAGTAGAACCATGCATAGAATGTTCAAAAGAAGATGTTGAAGCAATAGTTAGAGAACTAGCATACATGAAGAACCTAAGCGAGGTAGCGCTAGACCTAGCATACTTGACGGTCTTATCACTAGATCCCTCAATAGTTGAGGAAGTTGAAGATATAGAACACTACTTCGATGTCAGGCATATAGAACTCGAGAAGAAGATATATGGAACATTGAAGGGTGATCCTGTAGAGATAATAACAACATTGAGATACGTATTATGTCTAGAAGAGATAGTAGACTCAGCAAGAAGTCTAGCAGTATCAGTAAAATCATGTCCAGAACTAGCAAACATACTACAGAAAGCTGTAAGAGAAAGCGAGGAGGTACTACTTAAGATAGTGATACAGGAAGCAAGAGGACTAACACTCAGAGATCTAGCATTAGACGACTTAGGTCTATCA
>JAADDN010000072.1 GCA_013153895.1 Thermoproteota archaeon
CTACTCCACATATGACATAACTGTGTACTACTGCTCTTATAAGCATAGTGCGGATTATCTTGATGGGTTATCAAGCGAACGATTTAAATACCAGTCACCATTGAAAGAAGTGCACTACTCCATCCTGTACATTCGCTTTATCGGGCAAATTCTGGGAGTCAATGCCATGAGCACTGCTTGTCTAACAAGCTCACTACGCTCATATTTTCCATTAGTGAGGAAACTTATGAAGCCACCCTTCTCTCCTATGTTCTCTATACCCGTAATCTCTACTACAATATCCTCAAGCTCAATATCTTCACCATATAGACGTCTCACGAAGTCTGGAGGAACCTCAAATGCTGGACTTAAGCCAACAGTGATACGTAACTGTCTATCACATATCACTGCTACAGTAACATCTACTATCCTATCAACATAGGGTATATACATTAGACCTGACTCAACACCAACATACTCATCAGCATCAACCTTATCACGTGCAGAGAACGCTCTATTTAATGCTCCACGAACAGTCTCATCTAGTGAACGTGGTTGTCTAGATACTTTACTCTCAGCATCTACAGGAATTATCTCTACCTCTATTCCAAAGGTCTCGTAAGCTCTCTTCACACCTTCTATCTTTGAGGGATTTCTTGATCCAACTGCTACACGTATCATATCTGTGCTAGAAGCTGCTCTTTTATAGCATCAACATCTTTTAATATGTCTTGAACAACCTCCTTGAGAACTTCTATAGGATCTCTAGACTTGGTCTTCAACCTGAACTTAACATTCTGCAGAAGTGGATGATCAACGTCATACATAGCATACTCAACATCAGGATGCTTCAAGAGATACTCTAACAGTGGAGCAAAGAGAGTATGAGTCTCTCCTCTCACTAGTATCTCAAGATAATTTTGATCATACTTCACAATCTCTATGTTCAACATCGAGAGAACGTATACATGAGAAACTTAAAATACCTACTCTCCCTCACCCTCCTCTTCCTCTTTACCACGCTCCCTGATCTCTATTCCTCCAAGACCAAGTAGTCTCTCCTTAATACTCTCAACAATCTCCTCCTCACTCTCAGCCTCTCTCATCTTTCTACGTTCCTCATCTATTCTCGTAAGTATGTCAGGATTCTCCTGCAACATCTTTAAGACCTCCTTAAGCTTCTCAAGACTCTCCTCATAACTATGTGAGAGAACTATCAGACTTCTCTCCTCACTCTCATAAGTCTTCAATAGTCCAAACGTGAGTAGATCATTTATTGCATCCTCTATGTCTCTATCCATTATTGTGGAGTATATTGCTATTATCCTCTTTGCTTGAGGTGTAATATCCATCTCCATCATATCCTTGTACAGTGATGATACATGTTCCACAATCTTAACAATATCTCCAAGAGAAGCATCAGTCCTCACTCTACCATCTCTAGTAAGCTCAACCTTGTGACCCATAAGCTCAAGTATCTTGAAGACCACGTCCATAGGTATAGCTGCCTCAAGTCTCGCTGACTCAAGTATTATTCTCTGATCATATGTTGCTAATCCCCTAGTCCTTCTATACATTTCTCTTACAGTTTTTGCAAGCCTCCTCAACTCTGATATTGCAAGGTTCACTTCTATTGGATCTCCTAGAAGAATTATCTCAACATTGTTACCACTTCTCGTTCTAGCATACATCTGGCTTACCTTTACCTTACGTGTAGCTAGGTCAAGAAACTTGACTACCTCCTCATTACTTCCAAATGAGAGCTTTATGGACTTGTAGTAGTATCTCTGTCTGCTCATTGTTCTTACTCTCTCACTCTACTATGGGAATCTTCCTCTTAAATATCTGACCACATGAAGGACATTGTAGGTTTCTACCACGTCTACGTAGTTCAACTCTACAGAATGGACATAGAGCGTATATTACTCCAAGGTTCTGACCTTTCAGTGATAGCAGGAATGGTGGACCTTTTATCGATATCACCTTAGCTTTAACGATATCTCCTATTCCAACAACATCTCTAATACTCGTATTTGGTGATGGTTGATCAGAAGCTTGAACGACATGTAGTAGCCCAGTATAGCTGTGCTTCAAGATCTCTAGCTTCCCATTCTCTCTCTGTACTGCACATATCTTGATTACTGCAACCTTCTCGTTAAGCATTGCTACGACCTTACCTATAACTATGTCTCCCTGTGATGGAAGTAGCTTACTTCTGAGCGGCTGTACATGTATATCATGAGTCTTGAAGTCTCTTTTTACTAATCCTGTCACTGTAGCTCTGACGTTACCTTTCTCATCACTATACGTGAATGCTCCTGGAAGAAACTCCTCTATCACGCACAGTTCTTCTCCTGGAACAGCAATATCGCTGTTCGACATATCTATCTATGAGATAGCTATGTTCTGACTTATAAGTCGCTCTTCGCGAAATTGAAAAATGGGAGGCACAAGCTTAAGAACCCCTACTGATAGACTCAGTGAAGAGACTCATGATAAACTGGGTAAAGTCTCACCATCCAAGAAAGCAGAGGAAAGCATACTTCAACGCTCCACTTCACAAGAGGCAGAAGTTTGTGACAGCACCATTATCAAAGGAGCTTCAGAAGCAGTACGGCATAAAGAGGCTACCTGTCAGGAAGGGAGATACCGTGCTCATAGTTAGAGGAGACTTCAAGGGTATAAAAGGAAAGGTAGTGAAGGTCGATCTTGAGAGAGTTAGAATATTTGTTGAAGGTGCAACAATAAAGAAGCCTAATGGCGAGGTCGTGTACTATCCAATACATCCTTCTAAGGTAGTCATAGTAGAGCTGGACCTATCTGACCCTAAGAGGAAGGAGCTCATAGAGAGGAAAAGGAAGATGAGAGAAGAGTTCCTCAAGAAGCTTCAGGAGGCTAAGCAGAAGGCTAGAGAAGTAATTGTTATAGGAGGAGAAGAGAAGAAGCAGAGCTAGATCGTGCTCTCATATATCTCACGTTTACGTAAGTACTCATCAACGCTATATATTGGTCTAGCAGGTACACCAGCAACAACAGTTCTTGGAGGAACATCTCTAGTCACTACAGCACCTGCAGCAACAATAGAGTACTCACCAACCTCTACTCCAGGTAGAATTATTGCACCAGCACCTATGACAGCTCCTCTACGTATATGAGGACCTGTAATTCTCCTGCTCGGTGGATACTTATCGTTTGTAAATACTGCACATGGTCCTATAAATACGTTATCTTCTATAATCGTTCCCTTAGGTATGTACACGTTACTTTGTATTGATACTTGAGAACCAATAATCACATCTGCGTCAAGTATAGTTCCAGTACCAATTCTACTCTCTCTACCAATCTTAACGTTCTCTCTAACAATCACATTATGACCAAGCTCTACATGATCTTCAATTATGGAATCCTCATATATTATGCATCCCGATCTAATTATGACTTTAGAACCTATTTTTGAACCTGAACTAACATTATCGAGAATCTCCTCAATACTTCCTTCATGCTCTACCTTCATTATGTCCATTATTTTCGATCTTTTAGGCATTCCTATGACAACGTTACTCATTATTAACGAGTCCTCATCTATGTAGCTTTCTCCTAGAATTATTACTGAGATGTTTGAAATTTTCCTGGTCTTGACTGTTGCTCTCTTAGATACGTAGCTCATATCTTTAAAAGAGGTATAGTGTAAATATAGGTTATCTGTGGTAAAGCTGAGAGGGGACCTTCTGAAAAATGTGATAAGTATAGTTCATAGAGGAGACTTGAGATGCATAGTTGGTCCTAGGATAGGTGAGGATGCAGCTGTGATAGATGTTAGTGGGTTAAAGAACATTGTTATACATACTGACCCAATTACAGGTGCCGAGAACATGATAGGTAGACTCTCCGTCATAGTTCCATCTAACGATGTTGCATGTGAAGGTGGAGATCCAAGATGGATCTCCATAACCATGTTATTTCCTGAGAGCTATCCTGACAGTAAGATTATGATGATCTGTAATCAAATACGTGAGGAATGTAATAAACTTGGAATAGATATCGTGGGAGGACATAGCGAGTATGCTCCATCTCTAACAAGACCAATAATAGTCTCAACCTGCATAGGAACCTGCACTAGACCTCTAGATAAGAGAAAGATACGTGAAGGTAATCTCATAGTTCTAGCTAGAAGTCCAGGTATAGAAGCATCTTTAATCATTGTTACCGATATGAGAGAAAAGTTGCACAATATCGATCAGAGGATCATAGAGAAGGTTCTATCTTTTAAAGATGAGTTATCTATAGTTTCTCTAGCTAGAAAGATAAGAGATCATGTGGTAGCAATGCATGATCCTACTGAAGGAGGAATATTTCAAGCAGTTTATGAACTAGCTAGAGCTTCAATGAGAAATATTGAGATATGGTTATCAAATATTAAGGTGAGAGATGAGATCAAGAAGATATGCGAGACAGTTGGAATAGATCCTCTGAGATCATTAAGCTCAGGATGTCTGTTAGCTATAGTTGAGAAGAAGAACGTTGACATTGTCATCGATGCTCTGAGTAGAGATGTTGGTGATGAAGTTTCAATTATAGGTGTTGTCCGTGACTTATGTAGAGAACCTAGACTCTACGTACTTGATAGAGAGCAGGGAAGTGTAGTGTTGACTATTTCTGAAGATGTTCCTGATCAAGTTATGAGTATTCTCTAAGTATCACATATTTAAGTAAGGTAGTGTACTGATCTACATATGTCGTCTATTGAGATGCTTGAAGAGATTCTGAGAGGAATATCAAGCATGAGTGTTACTCTTCAAGAGCTTGGTAAGAGTGTTCAAGAACTTAAAGATCAGGTTCGAAATCTTCAGGAGGAGGTTAAGAAGCTGAGTGCTCAGGTAACTGTTGAACGTGGGAGAGATAGGTCTATGGAGGTCGTAGTGTTCTTGAGATCGTTATCGACTTCTATAAGTAGGTTAGAGACTAGCTTGATAGCTCATAGAGAGTTTCTTACGTCTATTAGAGATTCAATATCTAACTTAATGAACACATTATCAACATATGCTGCAGATGTTAAAGATGTTAAGACTCTTCTCACAGTCTATCTCAAAGATGTTGAAGAGAAAATATCTTCAGCGATTGCTGAATTATCTAGGTATAGAGAAGACATGTTGACCCTGCTTGAGGATGTTAAGCTAGAGATCAGGAAGCTTAGAGAGACTTTTGATTCTCTTAAAGATGTTCTAATAAAGTTAGTTACACGTGAGAACATTTGAACAAAAGTATTATATACCTCGTAATACAGTTGTAGCTGAGAATGTCATTTTTTAGAGGATCGAGAAGGATAGACATAGAGACAGCTATTAACACTCTACTTCATCGTCTTGATGAGATTGCTAATGCAATAAACGCGAACGTTGGCGTAGTATCTGACCTAGCTAATAGATTATCATTAATTCAGAAGTATACAGAATCTCTCATAGAGGCTTCACGTAGAAGCGATAAGACATTGCAAGATCTTGTTAGATTGATAAATGACATGGTTAGAGACATAGAGAGCAGAGTTGTTGCTGTATCTCAACTGTTAGACGGGTTTAAGCAGACTATAGATAGCTTAATAGGAATGTTTAAAGATGCATTATCAAGGTTAACAGAAGCATATAACTCGCTTAGCACAGTATCTAGAGAGATATCTCAAAGTTTTGAAGGAATAAAGACTAGCATTGATTCACTATCCACAACATTATCTAGACTTGATGAGAAGCTTAGAGAGACCTTCACGAGAATGGAGGGAGTATCGGAACATGTTATAAAGATAAGCTCAATATCTGAGGCTCTTAAACAGACATTAGACGAGATTCTTCAGAAGTATTCAGAGTTTGAGAATAAGATACGTCAGATCGCTGAGAAGGAAACTGAGCTTAGACTTAGAACTGAGGAGCTTGAAAAAGAGAGGTCTAGGTTAGAGGAGGATAAGAGAAAGCTAGAAGATTTATGGAAGAAGATCTCTGAAGCATGGCCAGTACTTTCAGAGCTTAGAAACTTAGCTTCACAGTTATCGACTACTATAACAAAGTTTGATGAAATATTGACAACATTAATAGAGAAGGAGAAGGAGCTCTCAGAGAAGGAGGCTAAACTACGTGAATGGGAGGCAAACCTGAAAGCACTAGAGAGAAGGCTAGAGATCGAAGCTGCGAGATTAGAGACAGATAGTGCACGTGTTAGAGAGATGTTGAAGAGAGAAGGTGAGATAAAAGCAAAATATGAAGAGTTACTCAAGAAGGAGAGGGAACTAGCTGAAAAAGAGATAGAATTACTCAAGAAAGAGGAGGAGTTAAAAATGATGGAACAGAAGCTTGAAGCTAAGAGACAGGAGATAGAGAAGCTTGAAGAAGAATTAAAGAGACGTGAAGAAGAATTGAAAAGGCTTGACCAGGAGATAAGTATGAGAAGGAAAGAGCTCTTTGAAAAGATAGAACCACTAATGACAAAGCTAGTAGAAGAAGAGAGAAAGCTCGTAGAGTGGGAGAGAAAACTGCTTGAGAAGGAGAGAGAACTAATAAACTATCAGAGAGCACTAGTCGTAAGAGAAAGTGCACTAATAGAGTTGAGGGATAGGTTAATGCAGGAGAAGCAGGAGATAGAGAGATTGAAGAAGTATATTGAGGAGCTCGAGAAAGAGAGGGATGAACTTAGAAGGAAGCTAGAAGAGCTAACTAAAACGTAGAAGAGCGTAAAGAAACACTGAAAACAGAGCTAATAGTGATTAACAGGTAGTGATAATAGAGAGAGGAAAATACAGAATTAGCCTAGCTCCCATACTCGGGACTTTTCTAGAAGGAATTTTGAAGACTGAGTTCTCTCGCGATTACATTGTTATCAGACTCACACCTGCTCCTAACACTCCAGCTGAGGCATTGTATAACAATAAGCTTGTCATAGTCGATAGATATAGAGGAAGATTTGAAAGACTGCTCGATATAGCACCAGCAGTTCCAGATGAGTCCTGGACTTTCACCTGTGATAGTAATTATATTAGAGTTATAGTGAAAGATCTTTACGAACCAAATTTAAGGATATTTAGAATAGATTACGATTTCAATATTACTGAGAATATAATTAAGCTAAGACACTTTAAAATATCAACGATAATTCCTTACTCTAGTTGTCAATATTCAGATAAGATATATGTTATGGCTAGATATCTCTATCCAAATTATAGTATACTAATGGAGAAAGCAGCACATATATGGTTACCAGCACTATATGTTATACATGGTAATGACATTCTTGAAGAGTATCTGATAGGAGAGAACGAGTTAGCAAAATGTTCCATAAGCTCGCTTAAGATATTTGATATCAAGACAGGATGTGTATCTATAAATCCTATAACAGAGGAGATATGGATTCCTGCTAAGATAGACATCGAGTATAGGCGATTAATGCAGAAAGTAAAACTTGCTCGATATGTTATATTTAGGCTCGATCCTAGGTCAGGGTATTACCATGTTCAACATATTGATAGTCCTATAGTTAGTAAAAACTTTCTAAGAAAGATAGTATTTGACTCTTCTGGAAATGCATATGTAGAAGTTAAACCAAATGTAATATATGTATTTGATAGAGATAGCAAATTAATATGCGAAAAATGTATACCTTACCTGATAGATTATGTATGTAATAGTGATATTATTATTACACTTAGTCGAGAAGGTAGCTCTATTATAATTTCATTATTTGATAAGAACTTCAAAATTATTGGAACAAAGAGCCTAGAAGTAGATCCAACATATTTGAAAGATGTTTATATGATTAATTATGAAGGTTACGTGTACATTATTTTTCTCGATAAGGTAGGATCATTACTGATCTACGTGTTAGAGATAGATACTTCAGAAATCTTATCAAGACTTATAAGAGAGGTAGAACAGCCACTTCAGTACCTGACGGAGAAGAACGTTTTAGAAAAGAACATCTATGAAGAACAACCTAAGTTAAGATTCCCTAATTTGAAGTATGTAGTTAATAGTATTCTAGGTAAGTGTATTGGATGGATAGGTTCTGAGCTGCCTATTAGAAAACTGAAAAATCCTATCACAATTTCTAATACTTCCTGTTTTGGTGTTCTTGGATCAGGTGGTTTTGGTGTTGCTTTGCTCTGTGTAGATGAGTCTGGGAGAAATGTTGTTGTTAAGTTGCCTCGTGACCTATATGATGCGTTTCGAGATGGTCTGTACGATCTTTCTCTTACGTTACATGATTATGATTCTTTTGTTAAAGAGGCAACTATATTGAGTAGGCTTGATCATATTCATATTGTGAGGCTGTTAAGATGGAGTAATGATCCCGTGTTTCTAATGTACGAGTTCTGTGATGGTGGTGATCTTCGTACATTATTATCTAGATCTGGTAAGTTAAGTGTTGATAAGGTTGTACTTCTCGGTCTACAGGTAGCGTTAGCTCTAGAACATGCTTATCAACGTGGTGTACGTTATCACGGAGATATCAAACCTAGTAACATACTCTTCACACGTAATGGTCTTCTAAAGGTCTCAGACTTCGGAATATCAAGGCTAGCATCATCAACCACAGGATACACGTATCCTCACGGTACATTAGGTTACTCAGCCCCTGAACAGCTGATACATGGATTAGGAAGTCCAGGACCAAGAAGCGACATATTTTCTCTTGGAATTGTGATGTACGAATCTCTTACAGGTACTAATCCTCTTAAAGGTTGTGTACCTTCTGAATATGAGAGTGTTTTAAAAAATGTTGATCTAAGTACAGGTATAAGAGAGCTTGATAAGCTTGTTCTCAATATGATGAGCTTCAGACCTGAGTGTAGACCTGATATTGATCATGTTATTAGTAGGCTTGCTGAGATATATGTCAACTATTTTAGTTAGAATGCTACTGATGCTCTCAATAATGCTAATAGTAGTATCACTATTGATGCAAGTATCATTCCTATTGCTGAATATGTTAGAAATCTCTTAGCTATGATCACTACACTTTCAGCCTCCTCAGAATATGGATGTAACGTACTTACATGATGTTCTATATCTGCTCTTGCTAGTAGGTTCGTTATGACGCTTACTGCTAGAAGAACTATACAGGACCAGAGTAAGAGTGAGAGAGGATTCCCTAATCCGCCAAGTATTAAGCTTCCTATCTGTACTACATTGTCAAGAGTCTTTAAGTATAAGTGTACTGTTGCAGCTAACAGTAATGAGCTTAGTGAGAATGTTAGTATTTGGTACTTTCCCATACTTGAAGTAGTCTCTTCAACCTGTTTATAACAAATTCTTTACCGAGAACTGCGAAGTATGGTGCTATTCTTGGACCACTTTCCTTACCGAAGAATGCTATATATAGTATCTTGAAGAACTCTCGCTCAATTTTCTTATCCTCTTTAGGTATGGACTTCATTGCCTCCTTTATGGTCTCATCGTTCCACTCTTCTAGACTCTGAAGTTTGTCTAGTAGAATCTTCACTTTCTCTATGACCTTATCTGAGACCTGCTTCACAAGTCCTGGATCTACATCCTCGACTATCCTTATCTTATATGTCTCAGGAGCGTACTTTCTAACCCAGTTTTTAGCATTTATTAATCTTCTACGTAATCGTTCTAGAGAGTACTCATCTAGATCTCTCTGAAGTATCTTAGTCATCTTTAACCTCTTTATAGCATGTTCTAACAAGATATCGATATTATCGGTCTCAGGTAAAGTCTGAACTAGAGCTACTGCGTGAAGGTAAGGTAACTGGAAGGGAGGTTCTGGAGGTGGCTCACGTAGCTGTGCGTAGAGGTAACTCTTCTTTATGAGGTCAATATACTCCTCCTCCGCTGGACTAGGCTTCTCAACTCCATAGTACAGTCTCTCAGCTCTATCATACTGATCAACATACTGATACACGTTCTCTAGACCAAGAACAAGTCTCCTATGAGGTTCATGGAAAATGTAGTAATATCTTAAGACCTCTGGCTCGGCAACCTCAAGCCACTCTCTCGGGGTGAATCCTATGAAGTCGCTACTACCCATATCTCCAACATCTCTACCATTCTTGTAGTATCCTACCCACTCATACCACTCTCCTAGTGGTGGTTCAACTTTGAATACTGATACTGCAAGATCTTTAGCAGAGTCACGTGATCCTCCTGGTGTCGCATGATCTTTACCATAAGGTTCGAAGTCCACGTCAAGCACGTACCATACCGCGACCCACTCTATCCTCCATGGAAGCTTTCCCTCGCTAACTCTACCCTTACCCTCATATCCGCACTCACATTTGTATACTACTTCATCCTTATCAACATCTATGCTTATAGTCTTAGCCTTACCTATCCTCCCACAGGACTGGCACCTAGGCTCGAATGGTATGTAAGTATCTGGATATGGGTTCCTACCTCTATACTTATTTAACACTCTTATGACGTCAAGTCTCTTCTCTATGACTATCTTAATGAAGTTACGCATCTTCTCCCAGCTCCTATACATTTCTCCTGTAGTAACTACCTCTATATCATGAGCAAAATCTGGAAGATACTTACCGAAGTCCTCCCAGTAATGTTCTACCCACGACCTATGACATCCATATGGGTCAGGAACCATCTCTAGAGGCCAATCAACATACTTCTTAGCCTCTTCAGGATTCTTGAACTCTGCTAACTGTCTCTCCTTACCCTTCCAGGGATCCATTGTGTAGAGAGTAAGATACTGCTTCACCTTGAGACCATACTCCTTCTCTAGGACTCTTCTGAGAGCATCATTAAGAACAACTTCACCACGTAATCTTCCAACATGTTGAAGACCTGATACGCTTAGACCACCATTAAGTATGCAAGTATCCTTACCAAGTTTTGAACATCTCTCCGCAACCTTTGAAGCAATGATCTCAATCCAATGTTCTTTAACCATTGTTTATGTTCTCAGAAACCCGAAAACGTTAATTTAAAAGTTACGCTATTTAAGATCAGGACATATAGAGACCATCAATGAAGAGAAGCACTATCCTAGCACTGACGCTCATGATAATTATAACTCTAATATCAACATCACATACAGTACATGCTCAACAAACAACATCAACATACTACATAGAACAGATAGCAGTAAAGACAAAGAACAATACAAAAATATACACAATATACATACCAGAACAAGAAGAGAACTATACAGTAAAGATATGCAACATAGTAGGAAACATTACGATAGAACTATCAAATGAGTCGTCATACGCGATAAGTAGTATAAACTTCATAACAATAACAGGAAACATAGTTCCTGGATGGGCAGTAAAGTACTATCTGAGAAAAGTTAAGCTAGATGTTCCAGAGTATGTTAAATGTATTGAAATTAATTTAAGAAAATCAGAAATATATGATAATACTGGGATAATAGTTGAAGGAATATCGCAGGAATTTGTATTAAATAACAATAAGATAAACATAACAACATCATTATTTCCGAGACTAATGATATTTAATAGAAAGATCGGAAAACTACTCTTCTATAAGGTATGTATAGTAAGTGTTGCACCAATAAACGTGACAATAAGTCCAAGCATGTTCACAGTCATGATATATAGAGGTCATAGAGGAACATTATATGAAGAATGTTATAAGATTTATGAGAAAAACTTTGAAATATCTATAGAAGGTACAGCAGTAGTCAATGTTACAGCATACTACATCATAATGAGTAATAGAAGAAACATAAAGATGAGGAAAACGATCGTTGAGTTAGATAGTGAGATCTTGAAGACTTGTAACAATGTTGAGATATGTAATAATACTTACTGTGGATCGAAAGTTATAGGTGAGGAGAAGAGCATAATATTCTTAACGATTAATAACATAGCTGTAAGAGCATACTATCTAGACTCTGTAGTAGATGGAAAAGTAGTGCTCTCAGATGACATAGTACCACTTAGATCAGTAGTACTAGTTGATTCTAATGGTGCTCCACTCACGTTAGCTGAACTAGGAAAAAATGTGAAAATTATTCTTCAAGGACCGGTAACAGTCACATATAGTCAACATACATGCGCAGTTGAGGGATATTACGATGCTATTCTTAAGGTAGAGAACATAACTTATAACCTAGGAACGATCTACATAATGCCTGGTACTGAGCTTAGACTGCCTTTCAAGAGATTGAAAGTTAGTGTACAGTTAGGAGGATTATGCAGTAATGGTTGTAGAATAGTAATATATACGTGTGGTAGAGAACATAATTATTATGTTACTCCTCACAATAATACTTTCAGGATAGCATACTTAGAGTACTGTAAGCAGACTCCACTACCCGTAGCATATTATATTAGGAGGATAGAGCTTCCATATGCTTATTATGGTAATCTACTGCTTATTAACGCATGTATTTCTAAGTTGATAATCAATGTTAGAGATCTATTAGGATTTCATGTTAATGCTCTAATATACGTTGATGGTAAACAATGTACGAGATCTTGCGTTGTTACATGTGGATATCATACTGTGAACGTATATGCATATGGTATGAATATAACGAGGAGAATATACGTGAGCTCAAGCGTGAAAGTTATTAATATTAGAGTTCAAACTCTCGGATATAAGAGCATTATTGTTATAATGTTCATAGTTGCGTTAATAGTGAGCATAGTGGCATTAGCTTCAAGACCTTGGAGAGCGAGAGGTAAAGAACGTAGGAGAGCTCTCAAGAGAGAGTATGAGGATGAGGATGTTATAGAGATCTCGTGAGTCAGATTTCGAGGGCGTAATCATCTCTCATATGCGAACTGCATCATCACTCTCTTACTTACTCTTATATGAGTATTTAAATCTAAGTGCTGCATCCAGGAGACCTACAAATACTGGGTGAGGTCTTAGAGGTCTACTACGAAACTCTGGATGGAACTGTGTTCCTATGAAGAACATGTGATCCTTCAACTCTATTATCTCAACTATCCTGTAAGGTGAGTCTGCTCTATATCCTGATACTATCATGCCAGCTCTCTCAAGCTTCTCTATATATTTCTCATTGACTACGTACCTGTGCCTATGTCTCTCATATACTAGATCTGTACCATAGAGCTTATGTGCTAGAGTATTTTCAACTATTTTCACAGGTTTGTTACCTAGCATCATTGTTCCACCAACCTTATCAATATTCTTCTGTTCTGGTGCTAGATCTATGACAGGTTCTGGAGTGTTAGGATCTATCTCTGTACTATTAGCATTATGTAGACCTAGGACATTTCTTGCAAACTCTACTACAGCAAGCTGCATTCCAAAGCATATTCCTAGGAAGGGTATTCCCATCTCTCTAGCTTCCTTTATGACTCTTATCTTACCTTCAGCTCCTCTCGTTCCAAATCCTGGCAATACTATGAGAGAGTCCACACTCTTCAGCTTATCAAGCTCCTCCTTAGAGCCTTGTTCAACAGCTTCAGCATCGATCCACACAAGTCTAGGTCTAACTCTAAGCTTAGCTCCAGCATGATTTAATGCTTCAAGTATGCTTAGATAGGAATCTTTCAATTTCACGTACTTTCCACATAGACCTACAGAGACCTCATCACGTGGATTAAGTAAGTTCTCTATAAAACTACACCACTCACCAAACTCAGGTCTCCTCTTCTCAAGACCAAGTCTAGCTACAAGATAGTCTCCAAGACCTTCCTCATCAAGTATGAGAGGTATCCTATATATCGTGTCTACGTAAGGTGCTGTAAATATAGCATCAGGAGGAACATTAGTGAACAATGCGATCTTTCTCTTAGTATCTTCATCAAGCCATATCTTACATCTAGCAATTATGATGTCAGGTTGAATACCAATACGCCTAAGCTCAAAAACACTATGTTGAAGAGGCTTCGTCTTTGGCTCTCCAGTAGTCTCAATTATTGGTACAAGAGCAACATGTACAAACACCGTATTATTAAAACCTTCCTCAAGCCTCATCTGTCTTATAGCTTCAAGAAAAGGTAGACCCTCATAATCACCAACAGTACCACCAATCTCAATTATACCTATCTGAGCACCTGACTTATCAACAGCATACCTGATCTCACGCTTTATCTCATCTGTCACATGAGGAATAAGCTGAACAGTCTGACCAAGATATTTACCAGCTCTCTCATCCATTATCACCTTCAGGTAGACCTTACCAGACGTAATGTTGTGATCCTTACTTAACTCAACATCTAGAAACCTCTCATAATGTCCAAGATCGAGATCAGTCTCACCACCATCAGCAGTAACGAAGACCTCACCATGCTGGTAAGGATTCATTGTTCCAGCATCAACATTGAAGTAAGGATCTATCTTTATCGTAGTCACAGAGTACCCACGAGCCTGTAATATCTTAGCTATAGATGCAGTGATGACTCCCTTACCAACACTACTCAAGACTCCTCCTGTAATGAAGATGTATTTTTTCACGCAGAATCTCTAAGAATTATCTTGGTTATTTACATTTCTGAGATACCTCTCCGCTATCAGCTCAATAAGTCTTCTACGCTTCTCAACTATTCTCTCCAACATGAGGACCCTATGCTCAAGCTCTGTTACATCTCTCATGAGCTTCTTTATACGTTCGATGAGCTCTATATCTTGAACGCGCTCGTTATCACGTGCCATAGTTTAGATGTGAAATCTTGAAACGTCTTTCCTATATCTATGTTAAGCATCTCTATGCCCTTAGTCATGTGACCAAGTATCCCACTAACTATGCTTATCAAAGCTATCAGGACAGCTATCGATACAGCTATCAGTAGAATTTCCTCAAGTATTAGACTACCTCTCCTCTTTCTAATCTCTAGCCTCCTCATCTATAGTTCTTATCCTGAGAAATATTTAAGCCCCTTCTTTCAATTACTCTAAAAAGCTTATAAGTCAGGAAAGACCAGATAGATACTATGAGAATCAGTAGAAAAACATAACTAATAGCCCTCAAAGATGGTGATAAACGTATAAGAACAGCAGAGTGTAACAGACCAGCTAACCAGACTAAACATACTAGTAAGAGAAACGATAAGGTAAATGCTACATAGGGAACGAACCTCATGATGCACTAGGTTAAGAGTTAAGCTATAAATGCTATCGTCACAGTCAGAATGAGAGCAATTACGAATAAGGTTAGTATTCCTTTAACAACATCCTTCTCATAATTACAACCATATATAACGAAGATTCTTGCTAAACTTAATGTTGCATTTGGGTCAGGGTTAGGGTAGAGATAACCATCTTTACAGAGTATTGGTCTTGATGCTCTTTTTCTACCACCAATAAATACCCTACCTCTCGTAGATGCAATTATGAGTAATCCATTTATGATGAATGGTAAACATAGTAGAAGAGTCTCAACGAAAGTTCCACAGTAACAAGCTGTGACTCCTATATATGTTCCAAGCATGTACGATCCAACATTACCTAGCAACACCTTAGCTGGATATTTATTGAATAGGAAGAGTGGTAGAACCTGCATTATCAATGTTAGATATATTAGAGAGAACACATCAAATTTTCTTAATAATGTTATTATGAAGAGTCCTATAAATACTATGAGAGAGCCACCTGAGACTATCCCATTCATTATATCCAACATGTTCACAGCATTGAACATTATGATCATCATTATACATGAGAGAGCGTCTAAGAATATTATATTTCTTATATCTCCAATAAAGAGGAGCTTACTGTAAGGTGTTGCTACTAGTACTAATATAATAGATACCAGTATTGATACTAGTATCCTCACTATTGGGCTCACATCACCAATATCGTCTAATAATCCCACTATTCCAACAATTATTGCAGGTAGCTCAACTATGAGTAGTAGATCTGTAGGTACTATATGAAGTAGTAAGTTAACTATTATTACAGTAATACCTGATGTGAGTAGACATACTCCACCTATCTTAGGAACCATGACCTTGCCAGGTTTATGTGCATCGATGGTTAGAATTTTCTCGCTTCTCGATCTAGATACTAGGTATACTGTTACTAGAGATATTATTAGGCAAGATGTTAAGTAGAGAATTGTTAAGGAGTCCACTTTAAACACTCGAGCGTTCTTCTAACACGATTTTTAAGTTTAGTCGCTATATATGAGAAGAGTATTGGAAGCACTATTGTAGCATCAGCATAAATAAATGCTGTTCTAGCAGTAGGCTTTATCTTATGCCAAGATATTGCTTCTCTAGGTCTAGCACCACTGAGAGAGCCGTCCCATTCTACTGCTGTCGTTATATATATTGCATAGTCTAGTCCATCCTTGAACTGTGACCACCATATTAAGTGATGTTTACTTATGCCTCCTCCTATAACTATTCCAAGAAGCTTCTTAGATTCGTAAATTATCTCCATAAGCTCTCTCTCATCTATGAGAACGTCTACGAGAATCCTAGGCTTGCCTCTACTTCTCTGTAATTCATTAAAAGTGAGTATTGCTGTTCCAAATGCACCATCTACGAATCCTGGAACATATATTGGAACCTTCATCTCGTGACATGCCTTAATTATTGAGTATTGGTCATTTATTAGGTTTCCTGCTCTATATATTAGTTCTCTAACTCCTATATGTGTGATACCTTCTTCATTAACTATCTTGTTTAGTAGATTATGTACAAACTTCTCTATTAGCGGTCCATAATGTTCAACTTTTACAAGTATGTTGCCTATCCTATGATAGCCCTTCTCTCTCAAATAGACATCATCTACGTCGAACGTGTATGAGAGATATTCTCCACCGCATGCTTGAGCTATATCGTGATCTAATGTTCCTGCTGTAGTTATTATGACGTCTACAAACCCTCGTTTTACGAAATCTGCTATTAGACTTCTGAGACCAGTTGCTACTAAGTTTGCTGTGAATGACATGAGGACAGTTACTTCAGGATCTGATAGTGCTTCGATAAGTATGTTAGCTGCGTCAGATATGCTTCTAGCATTATAACCTCCACATTGTTTATATGCTTCAAGTAGCTCCTCTATGTTAGTTATGTTACAGGTTGGTCTACCTATCTTATACATCTTGACGTGAGTTACGGTGTTCCTTTAACTACCTTAACCTCCTTAACTGCTCCCATCTTCCTCAGCTTCTCTACTATCTCTCTCACAGTTCTAAGAGTTGTCCCTAACTTACGTGCTATATCTTCTATACTTGTAGAACCATCAATATACTTGAGAACCCTCTTCTCAAGATCGCTTAAGGCCTCTAGAGGAACATCAACATCTGAAGGTATCGGAATCTCAGCTCCAGGAACCTTATACAAGTATAGTTTATGACTTCTCCACTCCTCATATAGGTCCTCAATTATTATAGGTCTCCAGCCCGGTACTTCGAAGTCATGACTAACTACTCTAGTACCTGGACGAAGCTCACGCTCCAACTTAGGACGAAGACGCTCATTAACACTCGTCAATAAGTAGAGAGTTACAACATCAGCATCAGATAGATCATATTCAAAGAAGTTTCCGTGATAGACCTTGACCCTATCCTCAAGACCTAGATCTCTTATTCTCTTAAGACACTGCTCGTAGAGGTCCCTCCTAATCTCTATACCAACAGCTCTAGCACCAAACTCCTTTGCAGCTATTATGAGAACTCTACCATCACCACAACCGAGGTCATACACTACCTCATTCTCTCGCACGTCAGCAAGCTGTAACATTCTTCTTATGACAACTTCTGGAGATGGGACAAAGGGTACATCGTACATGTCTCTAGCTAGATGCTAGTCTCTTTTAGAGGATTAAAATGTTCTTCGGTCTTTTATTAGCTTTACCATCATCATCTAACTCGAATACAAGCTTTAACTCGAAGCTTACCTGTCGAGTCAACATCTACGTCAAGATCAATTAATCTTAGACTTTTCAACCTCTTCAAAGCTGTTATTAAGGTTACAGGAGTATACGCACTTAACCTATGAGTTAAGGATGATACATCCATACACCTACTTGGCTGCTCTTTCAACACATCTAATATATCAGACTCAACTTTAGTTAACTGAACCTCAATCTTACCAACATTCTCATCAAGAACTTCATCAATAATCATCTTAAGATCTATCAACTTAGCAAGAATTTTTGTGATCTCACGTTCAAGCTCTAACGCTAGAGCTACAATATCCTTCTCTCCTCTAGACTCAGCTAGGTGAATTATCTGATTTATTAATGAGTAAAGAGGCATCAGTACCTCATCAGACAGATATCATCAGAGAGTTATTACTCTACCTCTCATTACCTAGATCATTCTTAATAACCTATCGATCACTGGGGGATGAGTAGACATTATCTTGCTTAAAGTAAGCATGAGAGGTCTCTCAAGCTCAAGAATTAGACATCTCCAAGCAACTTTAAGTAGAGCAAGAGCAAGCATATCAGAACTAACGATCTTCTCAGCAAACTTGTCAGCACGAACCTCAAGATATCTAAATAATGCGAAAAATGTTAAAGTTGTTAGAATAATGTATAGAAATATTACGAGAAACACGTAGACGAGAGATAGACAGGTTAGACATATCCTGACAATGATATATACTAAGAGAGCGTTAAATAAGAATGCTAATAAGCATAGTATGAAATCCTTATTCACCACATGACCAAGCTCGTGACCTATTACTGCACTTAGCTCATCATTATCTAGAGTTGCTATTAATCGCGTCGTCACCACTATGCTCTTAAATACAGGAAGCGTGAATGCATTACAGCTGTCAGAGTGAATTATTAGAATCTTAACACCGAGCCTTCTAACATACTCCATTATCTTATCATTTAACCTCACTTGAACTATCTTAAAATCTTTAAAATAATTTCCTAAAAAAGTTTTTGATAATGATATAATATTGTTTATAGAATCTAACGTTATAGCATTAAACCCCTTAAGAACTCTAAGAAGAGATTTAATACGACTATCAGGAGTATTCCAACTACATGACACACATATCTTAAATATCTGTACACGACTCGTAGTCATATCTATACCTCTAGAAGACCTATAAGCACCTACTAGAGAGAGACCAGACATGACTAGAGATGTTACGATCACGCACATCATAGTTATTAATAGGTTCTGAGAGAAGTAAGATGATAAGAATGCTACAAGAATTGCTAAGAATGCTGTTAGTATGTTCCATACTCTCGATGTAACTATACAGAACTTCTCAGTACCACTCTTAAGTAGGTTAGTCAACTTTACAAGTCTCTTACCATCCATGCTCATGTATAGGAGCACAAGCTTCTTTTCTCCACGTGTAGCTAAGTACCTTATCGTTACATCTCTAAGAACTCTAGCTATCTTACGTGAATTATATACAATATCAAGCGTTGGATTATATGTAATTATTGCATATCTTCTACATGATGAATCCTCACATATTCTGAGACTACTATCGAAGAACTCGACAAAGAAGTTTAAATTCTGTAAGTGAGCTGCTACGTACTCAACAAAGCTCTTAGGGTCCTCTACTGTCCGTGAGATAAAATCAAATAGTTTCAGTATAAACGTTTGTTCTCTCATTTACAGTAGACTCCTCTCCCTGCCCTAATTTTGAAGTATTGTTTAATCCTGACATGATGTTAGGCATGAGGCTTCCCTCACTTCTCATGATGTTCTCTATTATCGTTAGAACATCATTAACGTCATAATGTTCAAGAAGGTTCCATAGCATGCTGTTCCTATATATTCCGTAGACCTTTCCTCTAGCACTCTTCTTGATTACTTGAATAAGCTTGTACTCTACCAACTCTTCGAAGAAGTTTCTTATAACTACAGATTCTGCTCTAGGACTTCTACGAGTTATGGAGGATATTTCTTGAGCTATCTTAGCAGGTCTGAAAGTCACAAGCTGACCTCTAGCATTAGATATTATCTCCTTGAGGAACTGTAATACGAGCATCTTTATTTTCCTGTTATCCATTACCGAGGTTCCATTGTTGCCGGACATGAATACTGTGCAATATACACAGCGGTGAAAGTTAAATTTTGAGTGATGTGAACGTTCACGATATTTACAATGGAGAAGTTCCCTTGAGTTCACATAGAACACCTGTAAGAATCTAACAAGTTCGCAATAAGAATCTAACGAATATTCAGGAAATATTGCTCACAATCTTACGCAAAATCTCATCCTCATAAGCAAGCATCCTCTCAATCTCATCAAGCCTCTCCCTAATTAAGGCAAGCTTCTTCTCAACATCATCAACCTTCTTCAGATATCTATCCAGATCAACACTCTGAACAGGAGATCTATCCTGAACAGTCACAGCATGGTTAGATTTTGAAACAGTTTTAACAACGTTCACAGGAGAATCATCCGATCTCTTTAAAGTGTAGTCACTATTCACTGAAAAGCCCGATCTACCGAGATCTTTCTCAGATACTTGCCTACTCTCAGTCGGACTCTCTTCTACAGATGTAATCTTCCTCCTCAAGGCCTTATTTACAGGAGCCTTATCTTTAAAGGGAACAAATCTTCGAATGGTAGATGGAGTTAGCAATATGGCTTCACCATCTTTAAGGTTAATCATTAACTCCCTAATTTCATCGCTCATAACCATATTTTTCATAAGCTCAGGTCTCAGTTTAAACACAATAATATTACAGTGAGCAAGAATTGAAGAATCTGGTAAAGTATTGGTTACTAATATGACCCTTACACCGTACTTTGCAAGTTCTAGAATTATGTGATACAGTATGCTATTACTATCTAATAGATTCTGCGCTTCCTCGATTATTATGAAGTGTCTAGGATCTCTACAAACTACTCCATTACTCATATAATATACGTACAAGATCGCTAATATGAGAGAGGATGCAAGCTTCTTCTCCTCTATGACTGTTAGACCACTAAGATCGATACAACAGCTCTCTGATACAAGCATATCAGGTTCAATTATTCCCATCCTCATGTTAGATAAAACATATTCAAGCCTCCTCAATATTGCAGCCTTCATCTCAGCTTCCGTACGCGTAGTAACGAAGTACTCCTCAACTGCCTTCACTATATCTGCTATATCTTCAACTTTACTGTTCTTCAATATCCTATATAGGAGATACATGCTCGGCTCATTCAATCCTAATCCATGTCCTAGAACTTCCACTAGAAGCTTCAGAGGTATCTTAGAGACGTCTATATGTACAAGATTGTACTCTACGTTAACTATATTCTCAATATCTAGATACTCACCATGCCAGTCCAATATCGTCACTATGTACTTTCTAGCTAACTTACGAGCTAGATAACGTATGAAGCTAGTCTTTCCACTTCTCGTAGGTCCATATACGCAGAGATGTCTATTAAAGTTTAGAACACATGGAGTAATTCCTGACCTACCTATCAGAATCTCACAGTTACCACCATTCCTGAGCATGGATACTGCTAGCACTGATGCTGCAAATGCAGCTAATGCTAGATCTATCATGAGTAGTTAGGTCTACATGATATATAAACCCCATAGGTTAGAGAAGACTGAAAGTTTCGCCTAGCTCTCTCACACTTACAACACTCAACTTAGGAAACCATCTTGGAAAATACTTACGATAACGTAGAAACCTCTTATCAATAAGAAAAACATATTTAACACGTTTATCAAGATCTCTCATACATCTACCAACCACCTGTATAGTAGTGGATATAGCAGTATATATGAAACTGAGAAGAAAGTAATTGCTCTTGTAAAGGTAAGAAGCTTTCCAGAGGTTCCAGTAAGAAAACTCAGGAAAAGGAAAACCAAACATCATCACACAAATTAACTCATCTCCAGTAAAGTTCACCCCTTCGCATAATGGACTACCAGCGTATGTAATTAAGACACATCTATCATATGTTGCTAAGTTCTTAAACTTCTCTATTATACTTCTAGAATCTTCATCTTCAGAATAAACTACGTAAGGAACTTCAAGATCTTTGAGAAGAATTTCAAGATCTCTCAATACATGATTCATAAATTTCTTACTTGAAAAAAGTATCATAATTCCACCAATAAGTGGCAGGTTAGGTATTATCTCCTTCACAATATTCAATACATGTCTTACACATGCCTTAGTATACTTGAAACTATCCTTGAACTCTAGATCAGGTATTATAAATATTCTCAAATTCTCTATTTCCCTAGGAGGATCATCAATAAATATTTTATAGAAATCTTTAAGAACAGGGAAAGAGCTTGCAAATTCTCTTGTAATAGATGCAGATAATAGTATAACAGCTTTAGCACGTTTTAACAAGTCGTTTAATGTAGATAAGGTTAGACCATGAATACGATATATGCCAGCTCTCTTACAAATGTAAAGTATATCTGAAAATAAGATGTTAATAATGTTCTCATATTCTACACTTAAACTCTTCTTTAAGTTATCGATATCTAGTTTAGGGTTCCTTATCACTATATGTTCATTTTCTCCTAACTCTATGCCTAGTATATCTTCTAAGTTCACCCTAGTCTCAACACTAGATTCTAATCCTTGAATTATAGAGTGAGCTTCATCTATTATTACTCCGATCTTCTCATGTTCAAAAATTTTCATAATATTTTCATATAATGACTTATTTGATAAATATGTTACTGTACTTATAACAATATTAGATTGAATTGCTAAACTTATTGATAGATCGTATGGACATACATTATATATTTTAGAGAATTCAATAATATCATTAATATCAAACACTTTCAGAGGTATCTTGTGAGGAGGTGATCTCACTCTACTAAGTGGGCAGGTTCCTCTATCTCTAAGTATAGAACAGTTTGTTAATGATTTTGCACCATATGGGCATAATCTTTCTCTACCTACTAGTGGAGATACTTTCATATCGTTACTAAACTCTTTGAAGAATTTACATAACTCATCTACCTCAGCTATAGATCTACAGAGTATTAGTACCTTATCAACATTTAATACATTTATGATCAATCTTGCTAAGTGAGGTATAAGTCTAGTTTTTCCAAAACCGGGATAGGCTGAAATTAATACTCGAGTACGTCCCCTCAATAACTGCTCGCTCACTAACTTAAGGATGGTAGTCTGCTTAGTCAACACTTAACTATAGGAAAACAGGATTAATATACTACTGACCACTCTTACCTTCTTTAGATTCTCCCTTCTTCATTTCCTCATATTTCTTGAGAAGGATCTCCTTAACTTCCTGAAATACTCTCTTCACATTATCCTTAGAAGAAACTTCAGGAAGCTCAAGACATAGCTCTATTGTTTTCACGAACAGGTCTCTAACAAGCTCTTTAGGTAGTCTTTTGAGACCATCTTCATATATAGATAAGAACTCTGTCTTAAGAAAGTTCAATAGATCTTCAACACTCTTCCAAGATTCTTCAACAGATCTAACTCTCTGAAGTATAGTCTCAAGACTATAACGTTCTTCAGCAGAAAGCTGAGAATCATCTATCATAGCATATGCCCTATTTAGACAGGAACGAATAAACTTATATAGGAGAGGATCATACTTAATCTGAGTAGCAGTAGCTGACATGAGGTAACTAACTAGAAGTCATTTAAAAACATTCACATCAGTAAGGGCGCAGATACATCATGAGCTCAGACACGCTCGTGCATCATCATCTAACACCATATAGTCTAGACCAAGTATTTAATCTAGTCGGATCGTAACATCGATAACAATGATAAGTATTATAATGAAAAATATTATAAGTGAGACAGATTATAACTTATAGATTATTACAAAACCTTAACTATAGCTAAAACATGTGCTAAAAAGTGCACAAACAAGATAGCTTAGAGATATTACTATACTGCATCATAAGAGCAATACATAAGGTAGCAGCTCCTGAAGCAATGATACTCATAGTAAAAGCAGCAGCACAAGAACTCATAAATTACCTAACAATGAAAGGAATAATAAACTATACAGAAAACGATTATAAAAACATACAAAAAATAATGAACACACTAGAAAAATTCGAAATAACAAGCAACACACAACTATTAAAAATAGAAAATAAGATTAAAGTAAAAGGAGTATGTAAATTAGCAAAATTATGTAAATGTGTAGACAAAGTCTTAGAAAAAAGACAAGATATTAAATCTATGTTTAAAGAGAGACCTTGCGCTATTGCTATGCTGCTTGAAGCATATATGGAGGAGAAGGATGTAGAGTATGAGGCGCGTGTTAGATGTGGAGAAGGGATTTTTGAGATACTTATATGGTATATGTGAACTATTGGCTTGGTGGGCCCGCCGGGATTTGAACCCGGGACCACCCGGTTATGAGCCGGGCGCTCTGACCTGGCTGAGCTACGGGCCCTTTTGCGCTCTGTAAGTGTTTACTCGTTAGTCTTTTTAAACCTTTCTCTTTGAGCTATGCTTCACTCCAACTATCGTAACTATATCCTCGAAGAACAGATGTATCTTTCCTACGAGAATACTATCAATATCAGGATTTTTCTGAAGAATTTTCAGAGTCTTCTCATAATCTGAGAGAGATGACTGAGTTAACAAGAGTATCTTGATATTTCTAGCTACAAAACTATCTATTAATCTATCTATCAAGAGTCTTCCATCAGGACCTGCACATACCCTATAATCTCTACAATATCCATCTTCAGGAAGATATGGAGGATTAGAGATCATTATATGGATAGTTGAATTATCTCTAACACAGGTCAGAAAATCGCAACATATAACATCAACATATTTATCTAGTTTAAACTTCTTAAAGTTCATTAGAGTATTCTTACAAGCATTTAAATCTATATCTATCGAGATTATATAAGGCTTAATACCTTCATTAAGACATGTTAATACTACCTTTATGCTTAAGAGACCTGTACCAGAACCTATCTCAACATTTCTTAGAGGAGTGAACCTTAAGATTCTTCTCAATAATCTCCTGTAAACGTATTCGATACATATACAGGTTAAGTAAGTATCTTCTCTAGGTTCATACACTCCCTCCAGGATCACTATCTCATTAAAGCATATGCTAGAAGACATGGTATAAGTAACGTAAGTGATGATAGTAGGAATGCTGATTCAAACGGTCTTCCTGAGTGATATGATATTAATGTTGATGTTGATATAACACTTAAAGTTGGCAATATTAGTCTACAAGATTCCAAGATTATTAAAGATATTGTCGATATTCCTAAAATATTCATTGCTACATAATATATTACAGCATATATCGATACTATACAGAGAGTTAACAGTACGCACTGTAATGCTTCTATAATCATGAATTTTCGAGAGAACACTCTCAATAATATGAAAAAGTAGAAGAAGAGTATTATAGGAGAAAATATTAGTGTATAAATGTTAAATATATGAAAACCGAGAGGTACGAGCACTATCAGATTTATATGAAATTTATAGAATAGTAAGAGACCTAAGAACGCTAATAATGCGAGCGGTAGTGTTCCTGCTTTTCCTGATACTGCAACATAGATCGCAAGCGTCCTGAAAGATAACGTGCTAAGTATCTCATGAATCTTGCCTTCTTCTGCGTTTGATCTAGCAAGTAGATCTTGATCTAGTGAAGCTATCTTTGATATAACGTTCACTCCTCTATCTGTTATACATACTGTTCCATCTTCTAGATTCACTAGTCCACCATGTTGAAGAATCTTGAGCTCATATAGTAATGATGGTATACCAATCCTCAACCTAGATGATAAATCCTCAATATTTGTGCAATGGAGGTTACGTAAGCAGGATAATATTCTAAGTCTCCTCTCGCTTGAGATAGCTAGATATATACTTGAGAGTGACACTATACGATTAGAAGTGAGAAAGCATATTTAAGATGTGTCGTAGATCAGTATATCAAGAGAAGAATGACAATATTGTCCGTGAAAGAGAACCTATACACGTTCATAGTAAAGAACGGTAAGGTAGATAGTACAAGATTAGTAAAATGGAGCAGAGAGAACGGTATAGGAATTCTCATACTTGCGCTCACGTTAAACGAGCTTGAGAAAGAGCGTAAGATAAAAGTTCTCGATAAGCGAGTGATAGGTAAGTTCCAGATAGATGGTAAAGAGATAATAATCGAGTTACCAACCTTAGTCGAGCCTGCACAGGTGCCACATAAGGAGCATAAGACACATAGTAAACGTGTAGCACGTAAATCTACAATACTCGATTCAATACTTGGAGTATCAGAAAAGAAGAGCGAGAAGAAAGAGAGTGTAGAGAAGGCTCAGAAGACTCAGGTTCAAAGTGAGAAGTCTAAGAAGATTGAGAGTGAATCTTCCATAGTAAGTAGTACTCAGATAAGTACGAGTAGTAGTGTAGTTGTACATAGTGAGAAAACGATCGAGAAGAAGGTCGAAGAGAAACGTGAGATAGAGGTGAAACCTGTGTCTGAAAGCTCTAAAGAGAGTAGTGAAATAATGAGAGAGATTAAGAATACCATAGCTCTAGAGGTAGAGTCTAATCCTCATAATGAGGAAATTCTAAACACAATACTAACATACTTATCAAAATATTGGAGTGTTGGTGAGCTTAGGTTAAGGATGGATATATCTAAGATGCTTGCTCCAAAACTTGGATTAAAGGAGGAGGATATATTTGAGAGGGTTGGTAAGATTTTGAAGATATTGAGAAGATTTAACGTTATTGAGATAGTTGAGCCGGGGGTCGTGAATCTACTTAGAAGAGATATTCAGGTCGAGCCTAGTAAGATTAAGCTTTTAGAAGTCCTAGGCTCTTAGCTCTCTCAACAGGGACGTATATCTCTGTTCTATGACCTTTAGATACGAGGTACAGTATTCCCTGATCTCTCAGTGTTCTTAACACGTTTAGTGCAGTACTCATCTTCAGTCCGTACTTGCTAGCTATTATGTATGGTGTTACACAGTCCATCTTCATTACATCCTTCTTTATCTCCTCAAGAATCTTAGAGTCAACTATCATTATCTTCGACTGCTTCTTCTCTTCTGCAGCCTTCTTCTGCTGCTGTTCTTTCTCCTTCTCCATTCTCTTTACGAGCTGTGACAACGTTGGCTTCTTTTTACCTCCCATCTTCTACCCATGTTAAGTCTAGGTCATGATCTTTTAACTCTTATTTCTTTCAATTTATCCGTAAATGTTAATTTATCATTAATATTTCTTATCAAGTATCATTCTAGCTCTATATCTTGTGTAGAGCAGGATAACTAGAGGTTCAAGTCCTGAGTAAGGCTTTTTAAAGGTTTAAAAGTCATATCATAGAGCTACTCATGGGAAAGCCTACTTATAGAATTGAAAATGTGGTAGCAACGGTCAACCTCGGCGTCGAGCTAGATCTCGAGAAGCTTGCTGAGAAGCTTCCAGCAGCAGAATATAACCCCGACCAGTTTCCAGGTCTAATACTCAGATTACAGAGACCCAAGGTATCAGCACTCATATTCAGGACAGGAAAGATGGTGTGCACAGGAGCTAAGAGTGAGGAAGAGCTGAAGAAAGCTGTAAAACATATTGTAAAGATACTGAGCGATCACGGAGTCAAGATAACGAAACCTCCTGAGATACAGATACAGAACATAGTAGCATCAGGAAACTTGAAGGCAGACGTGGACATAGAGAAGGCAGCACTCTTACTAGAAAACGCAATGTATGAGCCAGAACAGTTTCCTGGATTAATATATAGGATGGATAATCCTAAGGTAGTGCTCCTCATATTTAGCTCAGGAAAGATAGTATGTACAGGTGCGAAAAAGGAGTCTCAGGTACAGGAAGCAATAAACAAGATATATAACATACTCAAGGAGATAGGAGCACTATACGAGGAGACTCGCGAAGAGAAGCCTGAAGAAGAGGCTGAAGCTGAGGAGGTAGAGGAAATTGAAGAATAGGTTGATTAGCGTATACAGATGAGATAGCTTAGAGATAAATCGTGATGTTATTTCAACCATTAAGGCTTGGGCTGATAGTAGAGTCGAAGAAGCTAACTCCAACAATAGCTGCGAGACTACACTTACCTAAAATATTTATAAAAGTGAGGAATATTAATGATATTAAACGAATAATAGAGCTTCTACGTCTCATAGAGATAGAGGGAATCTATACAACACTCTCAACAATATTCAAATCAAGAATAATTAAAGAACTTACAGAGTTAGGAGAGTTCAAAATCTTACTAGAACTTGATAAAGAGTATAGGACGTCTGCTGTAAGAGAGTTCATAAGTTCTATGACTTACGTTCACGAGGTAATACCAGTTGTAAACATATGTCGTAGACTCGATAACATATATGTAACAAATATTCCAACAATAACATCATTAGTAATAGACGTATCAGCAAACATTAGTAAAGATGAGTCGAGAATAACGAAGAATGTAAATTATCTGAAAGATATTCTGAACAGCGTATTGAAGAGTAAGAATCTGACAATAGGAGTAGTAATATCAAAGATAGGTATGAATTTTCCAGAGATTCTTAAAGATATCTTAATGCTCTCATCATACATATTTGTGAGAGATAGTATAGAAGATATTCTCATTCTTCAAAACATATTTGAGAAATATAGATCAACAAGTTCGCTTATCCAAGCAATACTACAGATATTACGTTCTGAGGATGTGAAAGTTGAAGTTAATATAGAATAGTTTCGATAAGCTATGTAACATATCTTCAAGATCTAGCAAATAAGGATGTTAAGATCATAACAAGTGATGACTGATCCTAAAGCCAAGGGATTTAGAGTAGAAAGAGAGCTAGCAAACAAGCTGTGGAGCCTTGGATTCGCAGTTATGAGAGGAGCAGCATCTGGTGCAGGAGCACGTAAGAGGTTTGTCCCAGACATAGTCGCCATGAGAAATGGAAAGATTGTGATCCTCGAAGTGAAATACAGATCAAGAGCAAATGAGACTATAAGAATAGAGTTCTCAAGAATAAACAAGCTATTAGAGTTTGCTAGAAGAGCTGGAGGCAAAGTATACATAGCTGTAAAGTATGGAAAAGAAAGTTGGAAGTTTATCCCTATAGAAGATATTGAAAAATTTGAAAAAGATTCAACAGGATTTAAATTAAAGAAGGAGATCATAGATAAGATAGGCATAAGCTTGAGACAACTCGTAGAAAGAGAACTTTCAGAAAGTATAGAGAAGATCACTCTCTCACAAACTTGACATATGTTGGTGGAGTATTAAATACGAGAGCTATAGCACCTTTCAATATAGCATAATCTCCTAATGGAGAAATCTCGAATATTGGTATCCTTATCCCCTTCATCACAAACATGTTCAGGTACTTCCTGAACTGTAGTATCTCATCTCTATTATTGATAGCTATGCTTCCTCCAATAATTATTAGTTCAGGATTATAATAATGTATTACTGTTGAGATTCCTATAGCATTAAAAAGACATATCTTATCAAATACTGCTCTACAGAACTCATCACCCTGTTTTAAATATTCAAAAAACTTTCTCGTAAATAAATCATAATTCTCGAACCCTATTTCTCGAATAGGACTCTTCTCATAGAGTTTTCTAAGCTCTGTTTCTGCAAGCATCTTAGAGAATCTTGGTATGCCTATACCTGAGCAATATGCTTCCCAGTGACCGAGACCTCCACATCCACATCTTAGAGCATCAGGTCTAGGGTCAACTGTAACGTGACCTATCTCATGCGCGTTTCCGTCAGCTCCTAGTAGTAAGGTATCATTTACTATTACCCCTCCTCCAATACCTGTACTAAATGTCACATATACAATATTACTACACTCCTTACCAGCACCATACCATTTCTCACCCCACACAGCTGTTACACAGTCATTAAGCATTATGACCTTCTTACCAAACTTATCTTCTAGATACTCCTTAACTATATAATCAATATCGCTCAACGGCAGGTTTGGCGGATGAACTATTATGCCACGTTTCACATCTAGTGGACCTATAGATCCTATTCCTATTCCAGCAATGTTATCTAAATCAACATTATTTCTTGAAAGTACGTTCCTGATAAGATCTTCAATTCCTCTAGCTATCGAGTACTCATCTCGCCATTGTAAAACTACGTCTCGGGTACTTCTTTCAACTACGTCTAGAATATCGCCACTCTTCGTCCCTAAACCTACTCTGAGTCTTGTTGCTCCAATATCAACACATATACAGTAACTCACGATACTCTACTATAACAGTATGATCGTAAGGTATTAATGAGTTAACTTAAGTACTCTCTAACAGATTTATCACCATGCATCCTGCTTGTCCAACACTCGTCTTAACAATTACATCTTCAACATATCTACAACCTTCACCGTTATAGTACAGTCTTAAGACTTGACCTGACATTAGCTCTATCTTGCCACTATACTCTATGTATTTACCATCAACACGTGCAAACACTAGTCTACAATTCTTGACGGGTTCTCCCTTAGAGTTGAGTAGCTCTACGTCATATATGTATATTTTCTTATTACC
>JAADDN010000041.1 GCA_013153895.1 Thermoproteota archaeon
AATGTTCTTAAGAGATTGTCTGCTTGCGAACAAGCTTTAAAAGAGCTTGAGAATGTTGAGAAAAATATAGAAGAGACTAGGTCAAGTATTGAGAAGATTAGATCTGAACTTCTATCACTTTCTAACCTGAGAGAGAGGTATGAGAACCTTAAGAGAGAACATGAGAACATTATTGAGGAACTTAAGACGTTGACGGACAAAATTAGTGAGATTAGGGGTAGATTAACAACATTGAGAGAACAGATTGAGAAGATGGAGAGAGATATTCAAGAAAAGAAGGCTATGAGGGAAAAACTTAGAGAGGAGTATTCTAAGTATTATGAAGCTCATAAGTTCATAAGTAAGGTTATGGATGTTGTTGATAGAGTTAAACCAGTTATTCGTAGAATATTTCTTGAACTTTTAAATAATGAGCTTAATTCGATGTTTGTAGAGGTCTGTCATAAGACTGCGTTTGTCAGTATAAGAGTTACAGAGGACTATGAGATCTATGTTAAGAGGAGAGATGGTGTCGAGCTCAGTGTTGATGCTCTATCTATAGGAGAGAGAAATCTTATAGCTCTCTTATTTAGATACGCTCTTGCTAAGGTCGTGCTAGGGAACGTACCATTCTTGATACTTGATGAACCTACAGAGCATCTTGATGATGAGCATAGGAAAAGAATTGCACAATGGTTGAAGAATGTTAGTAGTGAGGTAGGTATGATCATAATTACTAGTCATGTTGATGCTTTTGAGACTGTTGCTGATAACATTATACGAGTTGAGTTCATTAATGAGGAAGGTGAATCTACGTTCAGAAATACTTAACATATCCCTTCCCGTATTATACTATCCATCATGAAGTTCGGACTAATCGTTGCAGGATACGATCCAACAGGAAGTGCTGGCATAATCTTAGACTCATTCACGTTCAGGATCCTTGAGGTATATCCTCTCACTGCTATCACGGTTCTTACAGTGCAGACTCCTGATAAAGTGATAACTGTAGAGAAGATAAGTAGTGACTATGTTAAGGACCTTATTGATCATATATTATCCTGTTTCAACATTGATGTTGTGAAGATAGGTGTTCTAGGAGATGCTGAGATAGCTAACATAGTTGCTGATAGAATATCAGTCCTCGATTGTCCAATAGTTGTTGATCCTGTTATCAGAGCTGGTGATGGTACTCTTCTGACAGATCCAGATACTCTGAGAGTAATAGAGGACAGAATCATACCTAAAGCTACGATAGTCACACCTAACGTTCATGAGGCTGAGATACTTGCAGGTATGGAGATAAGAAGCATAGACGATATGAAGACTGCTGCAGAAATTATAGCTAAGAAGTATGGTATTGAACATGTTCTCATTAAGGGTGGTCACCTAATGAGAGAGGCTGAGAATGTTACAGACGTTCTCTATGATAAAGGCTCATTCATGACTATAACTGTGAAGAGATTGAAGGTTAAGGATGTTCATGGTACAGGATGCATACTCTCATCAGCAATTGCAGCATACTTAGCACATGGTCTTGACGTACCTTCAGCAGTGAAGGAAGCTAAGAAGATAGTTGAGCTAGCTATGGAGTTCAGCATAGATCTCGACTATAAGAGGAATCTAGCAAACGTGTACGCCGTAGTTGAGCTTCAGTTAGAGAGGTACAAAGTTATAGAGAAATTGAAGCAAGCTATAGACCTGTTAAAGCAGAGTAGTGAGTATGTTGTAGATCTAATACCTGAAGTACGTTCAAACATTGCATATGCACTACCAGCAGAATATGTTAGAGGTATTCAAGATGTTGCTGGAATACCTGGAAGAATAACAGTAGTAGATGGAAAGATAACATGCTTCTCAGAACCTAAATTTGGTGCTTCCTGGCATGTTGGTAGAGCTGTTTTAGCATTTATGAAGTACTTCCCCAGTTATAGGGCGTGTATGAACATAAGATATAGTGAAGATATATTAGAGATAGCTAAAGATCTTGGGTTTAAGATAGCATCTTTTGATCGTTCAGAAGAGCCGGAAGAAGTTAGGAAAGTTGAAGGTCTGTCAATACCATGGGGTATAGAACGTGCTCTCAAGAACGTTAAGGAACCACCAGACATAATATATGATAAGGGAGCATGGGGAAAGGAGCCGCAGATTCGTGTATTTGGTAAAGATCCTATAGACGTGGTTTACAAGGTGATAAGGATAGGAATTGAATATCTTAGAAGAAAGGAGGAGAGTTCTAAAGCTTGATACGAGATAGAAATTCTAGTACTATAGGTACTATTTCTGAGTAGTACTCATTTATTATTGATGAGTGAGGTATCTCTGCTTCTTCAGGGTTAACTAGACTGTTAGATACTAACAATAATGCTCCTGAACGTATGTTTCTTATCCTAGCTATTGTGAAGAGTGTAGCACACTCCATCTCTATGCTAACTATGCCTAATCTTGAAAGTTTCTTAGCTAAGTCAGGACTCTCCATGTAGAACATGTCATTACTAATAACAGGACCAAGAACTACCTTCCTCTTTGTTCTATCCTTAACATATCTATACAATTCGTATGTTAGCTCTATGTCAGGTACGGCTGATAGTATTATTCCTTCTGTAAGCTGTAGTACGGGACTTGTTGGTAAGTATGCAGCTCCACATGGTATAACTATATCTCCTCTATGTAATTCAGGTATTAATCCTCCTGTCGTGCCCATTCTAATCATCATTTTTGCTCCAAGCATTATCAGCTCCTCAAACACTATTGCTGCTGATGGAGCACCAACTCCATGACATGCTACAGAGATCTTTTCTCCATTGAACTCTCCTGTATATACTAGAAATCCTCTATGTGTATTTACTTCCTCAACATTTTTGAGAAATGATGCTATGAACCTAGTTCTATCAGGATCGCCTACAACTATGACCTTACTCGCTACCTTGCCTGGCTCTGCCTTTATGTGTATGGGCTTCCTGTACATTAGAACCGTAGTGTAAAGTTACTCTTTATGAGTTATCTTATGTACCAACTTACACTTAGATGCAACAAGCAACGTCGATAACGTCTTTGGAACTATTACTTTATCAACTCTCACTATCTCATACACCTTCTCATTAAACAAGTCTTCGGTAACGTCTTCATCAAACTCGAGTTCCTTAATATCCTTGAATACTATCTTTCTAGGAACAGCTTCAAGATCCTTACGCTTAACTTTAAGATAATCTATATTACTAACTATTACTACATCTCCAGTCTTAGCAAGATTCTCTAAGTGAGATTCTATAGCTCTGTGAATTGCTTCTAGTGTAGTTATGTATCTCTTGAGAGCCTCATTAACGAGCTCTCCTATCGTTATACCGAGCTCTCTTGCGAGACGTAGAGCTCTCTCATATACTGGCATGCTTATGCCTCTTATGGTTATTATTCTACGTTCCTCTGCTGTCATACAGGTATTACTTTCGCATCTAACCTATAAACATTGTCTTATGTGTCTAACGATACATATCAGATATAAGGTACCTAGAATAACATGAGTATAAGAGATGGATATAGCTCTCGAAAGATCGTCTATTAGAGGAACAATATATGCACCACCATCGAAGAGTGTAGCTCAGAGGCTCATACTTGCTCTATCATTAACAAGTCCAGGAAGAAGTATGATAAGTAGATTACCATCATGTGAAGATGTTGAGGCAAGCTTAAGATTCGTACGTGCTCTGGGAATAAACGTAGAGAGACATGATAATAACATTATAGCAGAGATTCCTGAAGAAGTTGAGATTAGAGAAAAGATAGTCAACTTAGGTGATAGTGGAACAACATATCGCATAGCTATGGGAATAGCAGCAACATTCAACAGAGATATCATACTTGAGTGTGGAAGAACGATGAGGAGGAGACCTATAGAAGATCTAGTTGAAGCATTGAGAAAACTTGGAGCAGAGATTCAATATTTAGAGGAGGAAGGTTATCCACCTATACGTATTAGAGGACCTATAAGAGGAGGAAAAATCAATATTAGAGGAGACGTAAGTAGTCAGTACATAAGCTCACTAATCTATGCGGGAGTGAGAAGTAAAGATGGAGTTGAAATATATGTTAAGCCTCCGATAGTATCAAGACCATATATAGACCTCACAGTAGATATATTGAGAAACTTGGGAGCTGACGTAGATGTTGAGGAGAACGAGGAACTAATAATATACTCCTATCCCTCAGAGCTTCATAGATTTAACGTAGATGTACCTGGTGATTACGCATTAAGCGCATTTCTCATGACTATAGCTGCAGTATGTGGAGAAGAGATCATTATTAGAGGATTCAACGATAATTTAAATCGAGTAGATTCAGAAATAATTGATCATCTTAAGAACATGAATGTAAAAGTTAGAAAACTAGGAGATATAGTATATGTAGCATACTCAGACTCAGTAGAGCCTTATGATGTAGATCTCAAAGATACTCCAGACCTCGTGATGCCTATCGCAGCACTAATGGCATTCGCAGAAGGTACGTCAGTTATTAGAAATGTGAAACATCTAGCATATAAGGAGAGTAATAGACTGAGAGAGATTAAGAGAACTCTATCTAGCTTTGGTGTAAGAGTTAATATAGATGAAGAGAAAGGTATAATAGAGATAACTGGACGCGGAAAATATAACCCAGCTACAATAGAGTTACCAGATGATCATAGAATAGCTATGATGTGTAGCGTAATAGGCTTAGCGATAGATGGTAAGACTATTCTTAAAAATGCGGAATGTGTTAGAAAGTCCTGGCCAGAGTACTGGGACGTTCTTAAGAAGCTAGGTGCTAAAGTTGAGGTAATATCTTAATTTTTCATTAATACTGCAAAAAATACCTCTCAAACACTTTGAAAAAGCTCATAAGAGTACTAATATACCATGAGACTTATAGAGTTACTATCTTCGAGAGATTTCGTAATAGCTTGTCCAATACCTGTCAGAAATGTTGAGATAGCATTAGATAAAGCAGAGAGAGCATTAGGAGAAGGAGCAGACCTTGTAGAATTTAGATTAGATTATCTCACAGTTATAGAAAGCTCAGAGTATATAGAAATTGTTAAGAAAATAGTTAGTGAATTCACAAGTCCAAAAATAATAACAATACGCGAGAAATCTGAAGGAGGGTTTAGAGAAATACCACCACTTCTCAAAATTGAGACTTTAAACATGTTACAGAACATAGATAACACATATGTTGACATAGAGTTAGAATTCTATAAAAAATATGTAAACTCACTTAAGACACTATCCTTTGCCGGATTAATAATTTCAAAACATTATTTTTATGAAAGACCAACAGAGAGAGAACTCACTATAACACTTAATGAAGCTCTCAGAGTTCCAGGTGTTGATCTAGTGAAAATAGCATCAATAGTTACATCAGAAAGAGATTTACTCGATTTATTGAAAATAATTTCTCGCAAAGAGAGACCATACATAGCTGTGTTTCCAATGAGTAACAATAAAATATTCAGACTCATACCACCACTACTAGGTTCTAAACTCATGTTCTGCTCTCTAGATGAAGGTACAGCACCTGGACAAATACCTCTCGAAATATGTACAAAATTTAGAGAGTTTGTCGAGACATTAAAATAGACGAATTTCTAAACAAAAATGCTAACATTGTAATATTATCTGTACGAGAAGAATTTCTAACACTTGTAATATTCTTCTTAGATATCTTCGTAACATTCAATATATGGCCTACATTACTCATATGCTTCCTGATCTCAATATTCTTCAAAGTCAATAATGTAAGTCCTATCAATGTTACTATGAATAATATACAGATAAATACTGAGCTTGGTGTAATATTTTCTTTAATGACTTTAAACCCTCTT
Organism: Thermoproteota archaeon; assembly: GCA_013153895.1. Taxonomy (GTDB): domain Archaea; phylum Thermoproteota; class Thermoprotei; order Thermoproteales; family Thermocladiaceae; genus JAADER01. The sequence continues at coordinate 5,837 of JAADDN010000041.1, forward strand.
CCTATTTTATCTACAATCCTTTTCTTTCTCGATCTATATGTTACAGTTACCGTGAATGGTTTTCTTGAGTAGTGTCTTACATATGGAAATATTATTAATAATATATCTAAGACATCTTTGTTTAAACCATTAAGTTCTCCTCTTGTAACGTTATAACGATCTATCTCTAATTTTTCAAGTATTTTAATCCAGGATTCTGCTATAAGCTCTTTGACTTGTTCACATATTTCAACTCCTTTTCTTTTGAGCTCCTCTATCTCCTCTCTAATATATGTAGATAGCCTACGTACAAGCACTAGGTCTGATATTACTAATCTGTACTTTCTATACCATTTTTCAAATTCATTTTTTATATGATTATTCTCAATGTACTCTAGTATCTGATCTTTAGTTTCTATCTTCATGTGATTATATGTTGTTAATTATGTTAATAGAAGTAGAAAATGTGTAACCTTTACCCTCTCTACAAACTCATTAAATCTTTAGAACTCCCCTCCTAAGAACCCAACATGATGTTATTATAGCTATCGAGAACGTTGCAGGATGTCTACAAGTATATTCTACATGTACATCAAGTACTGTTGGTCCTTCACCAATTCCCTGTATACCTACGTTAAGCTTATTACACTCATCTAGAAGTTCTTCTTCAAGTTTTGCAACTTTATCACATTCTGATCGTTCTCCTATTTTCCTCAAGTATAGTGCCTTCATTGCGTTTTTTACAGCTGTATGTACTGTTGCTCCAATACCTACACCAATTACTAGAGGAGGGCAGGAATATCTTCCTAATGAGCGAACTATTCCAATAACAGCTTTTCTTAGAGATTCATATCCAATACTTGGAGGAACGGTGAACGCTCTACAGGGAAGTTCACATCCACCTCCTTTAGGTATGTAATATATCTCGACTTCATCTTTCTCGTTCTCTATGACCTCTATTTCAACTTCTGGTATTCCTCTTCCTACTCCAGTACCTGTATTCTTGTTAGTTATTGGGTCTACAGCATTAGGTCTTAAAGGAATTTCAGATGTTGCTTCTTTTACAGCTTCTCTAAATATTGTTAAGATATTCTTGTCGATCTGTATTCTTGCACCCCTAATTATGAAGATGTGTGTACCTGTGTCTTGACAGATAGGTCTTCTCAATTTCTTTGCTAGCTCCACGTTCTCTATCATGCATTCTAGAACTTTCTCGCCTATGTTTGTGAGCTTGTACTTGTTCTTTATCTCTAGTAGTGCCTTGTATACATCTTCAGGTAGTTCTGTCTGAGTCTTGTAGATGAGGTTCTTCAACATATCTTTCAATTCTTTTTCAGCTAGTAGCAAGCTTCTTCACCGATCTGGACGGCCGTTGTTCATCATCTTCTTAAGTACCTCTTTAAGTATGCTGTAGTTGAGTGCTGAGTATGCATTATTATGAATCCTCTAGCCTCCTCATCACTCGGATACCATCCTTTCAGATAGTCTGCAAGCTCCTTATCATAGCTCGCATACTCGCTCCATCTTCCTAATATCATTATGCTTCCCTTGTATAATTTCAATCTTACTACTCCACTTATCCACCTGTTCATTATGTCCATGAGCTCTGAGAGCTCTATACGTAACGGTTCTAACCATAGTCCTGAGTATACTAGGTCACTCCATACTTGATCTATGAGGTTCTTAAAACGCCACTCGTGTGGTGTATATACTATCTTCTCTAGCTCTCTATGTGCTTCAAGTATTGTTACAGCAGCCGGTGCCTCATAGACCTCTCTGCTCTTGAATCCTACAGTCCTGTTCTCTATATGATCTATCAATCCTACTCCACAGCTTCCAGCTATCTTATTTAAAGTTCTAACAATATCTATTAGTGGCATCTTCTCCCCATTAATAGCTACTGGTAATCCATTACTGAACTCTAGCTCAACTATCGTTGGCTTATCAGGAGCTTTCTCTGGAGGCGTTACCCACTCTAGAGCATCATCAGGCACAGGATTCATAGGATCATCTAGCTCTGGACCTTCAATGCTTCTCGACCATAGGTTAGAATCTATACTGAACCTCTTATGTTTTTCAGGTACCGGTATACCTCTACTCTTAGCATATTCTATCTCTTCAGCTCTAGTCATTCCCCAAGATCTTACTGGAGCTATTATCTTTATATCAGGAGCTAGAGCTCTTATGACAGCTTCAAACCTAACCTGATCATTCCCCTTAGATGTACATCCATGAGCAATAGCATCAGCCCCCTCCCTTCTCGCGATCTCGACAACCTTCTCAGCTATGAGAGGTCTCGCTAGAGCCGTACCTAGAGGATACTTACCTTCATAGAACGCGTTTGCCTTTATTGCTTGAGCTATATACTTGTTAGCAAACTCCTCCTTAGCATCGATAGTGTAATGTTTTACAGCACCTATCTTATATGCACGCTCCTCTATCTCTCTAAAATCATCTTCCTGACCTACGTCAACAGTTACAGTAATCACCTCACAATTATACTTCTCTATGAGCCATCTTATACAGACTGATGTATCGAGACCACCTGAGTATGCGAGTACTACTCTAGATATCTTGCTCGTATAATGACCACCTCTGCCTC
>JAADDN010000123.1 GCA_013153895.1 Thermoproteota archaeon
AACTATCCTAACTTTTCTACTAGCAAGCTCCTGTAGTAGTTGTCTAATATATGTATATAAGAGTGGTTCTCCTCCACTAACTATGACTAATCTTGGACGAACATTCTCTATCTCTCTCACGATTATCTTAATTCCTTCCTCATTTAGTTCATCTCCTCTCATTGTTGATGATGAGTAGCAATATATACACTTTAGTGGACACTTTTGAGAAACATTTAGCACTATTATACCTCGTCTACCTGGCTCACCTATTCTATGACTTATCTTGACTTCTCCAAGCACTATCTCTGTTAGAGGAATCACTCAGATCTTTACCTACATTAAACTTAATAAGTAATTTTGAGGTAACTACATGATGGCAACATCAGCAGCATCAGCACTTGAGAGTGTATATGAGTTAATGAAGAAGATTGACCAGTACGTTGACGAGGTCTACAAGGCTAGGAGCAGGGCGGAGGAGGAGATCAGGAAGAAGGTTGAGGCTGCGAAACAGGAGATACAGAAACAGTTAGAATCCTACATAAATGAGCTACTACAGAAGTATAGACAAGAGCTTGAGAAGATGATTGAGGAGGACGTGTCTAAGTATAGGCAGGAACTTGAGAAGAAGCTTTCCGAGTTTACTTCAAAGGTTGAGAGTAGTTTTGAGAAGGTTGTTGAGGAGGTTCTAAAACTGTTAGGGTTCTAAGATATAGAAGCCTCTCTTTCCTAACTACCTGATCTGTTCTTTTATCCTATTCACCATATCTAGAAGCTGTTTATGATACTTATCTATCTCTTGAGTGATCTCGCTCATGTACTTTCCAACTAGCTCCTTCATCTTATCCTCGATCTGCTCTCTTAGACCCTTCTGCGATGACATGGGTGTTATCAGCCTCCGAGGATTATCTGTATTACCTTTCTTCTAACGAACTCCTCCCTCTCCTCCTCATCTAAGGCCAATCTCAGATTCTTAATAGCCTCAGTCAGGCTTGGCAGGATCACGTAATCTATAGCGTTTATCATTCTCTGATACTCCTTTGCTCTAGCTAGTAACGTGTAGAATATGTTCTCAAGATTAAGCAGTTCTAATAGCTTATCAATAGTCTTGTACAGAAGGTTCATAGATATGTCAAATTCTGGAGGTATTGATACTATGCTATAGTTTGGTGCTGATATACCAACAAACTTAGCACTCTGAAACTTCACGCCCTCATACTCCTTAACCTCGTACTCTACATGTACTGTTGGTGGAACCATCTCGCCAAGCTTACCTATCTCATCTATTCCTGCTCTAGCTATACCAAGCTTAAGCCAGTCAGACACCTGCTGAAGCTGCTCATAGACTAGTTTTCTAGTCTCCTCAAGCTTAGGAATGATAACTCTTATCTTCTGTATAGTAGCGTTTCTAGCATCCTCGATAGTCTTCCTGACTCTCCTGTAAAGTCTCTCGCTAGTTCTAAATCTCAGTAAGGTGAGTCTAGACTTTACGTATGTTCTAACTACCATAATAATCACCTATCTACCTAATATGAAAAGCTTTACTATGCGAGAACGTGAAATATGAGTAACGCTGTGAATATTACTGCAAGTAGTGGATACGTAAGCTTGTAGCAGAGGAATGTTAGTCTCTTGCTTCCTCTCCAGTCTCTTAATCCTATCCTGATCATGAGGTAGATCTCTGAAGCAAAGACTATCAGAATAACTAGCGAGTACAATGGTGATACTAGACCTAGCAATGGTGGTGTTAATGCTAGTAGACAGGTTGCTAATAATGCTGTAAAAGTTGCTAAGTAAGGTATCCACGGTCTTCTCCAGTACTTCACCGTTATTGTTGGTACTCCTGCTAGAGCATAATCTTCAGCCCAGTGCATTGCTACAGCCCATAGATGTGTTAGAACCCAGAAATATCCCATGAATGCTATCACTAGTCCAGGAATCGTTATTGTTCCTGTTGCTACATACCATGCATGTAATATCACTGCTACATATGCAAAAGCTGCAACTAATATGCTAGTCCATGACCTCCTCTTGAGGAGTGCAGTGTAGAGATATACGTATGTTATCATTGCTAGAGCATAGAGAGCTGGAGTTAGGTAATCTTTCAAGAGTACTGTTACTACTATAGTAGTAAGTATGGATGCTATACCAAGTATTTTACAGAACTTCTTAGCTTCCTCATAAGAGAGCTCTCTTCTCGCAAGAACTCTCTTAGTTCTAGTGCGTCGCATTACCTCATCTATATCATAATCTAGGAGATTGTTCATAGCGTTTCCCCATGATATGCCTAGTAGGATTACTATGCTCTCTAAAATAAACTTGGTAAGGTTTACTGGTCCTGTTAATGCTACTAGGTAAGCTATTATCCAGGTATAGTACACGCTTGCTGTAACATGAGGCTTAGTGAGCAATATATACGACCTTAACTTGCTCATTCTCACAGGATAGATACCTTAAGCTACGTTTTTTAACTTGAGCCTCAGTAATCTTATTAGAAAGAGATGAAGATAACTGTGACAGAATCGTGGAGGAGGGTAAGGAAGGTGCTCGATGATGCTGACCTAGTGCTTGAGGTAGCTGATGCTAGAGAGCCTATGGAGACCAGGAACGTTAGAATTGAAAAGCTTGCTCAGAAGCTTGGTAAACCAATAATACTAGTATTAAATAAGTGTGACCTAGTTCCATTTGAGGTTCTTGAGAAGTGGAAGAGGTTTCTTGAAAGAGAGATTCCTACAGTCTTCTTAAGTGCTAAGTATAGACTTGGTACTAGGAAACTAATAATATACATTAAGAAGTATGCTCCAAGACTACCTGTCAGAGTTGCTGTAGTAGGGTATCCAAACGTTGGAAAGTCAACAGTAATAAACTACTTGAAGGGTAAGCATGTAGCTCAGACAAGTCCTGTACCTGGCTGGACTCGTGGTGAGCAGATAGTTAAAGCTAAGTCATGGCTATATGTTGTAGATACTCCAGGAGTAATACCAATAGAGGAGGTAAAAGACGAGGCACTACTCATAGTTAAGGGTGCTGTAGATCCTTCAAGACTTAAAGATCCTGTATATCCAGCAGTGAAGCTTATAGAGAGAATATTGAAGTATAATCCGACAGCCTTCTTAGAGAGGTACAATATTGAGACTAGAGATCCATTAAAGATTATTGAAGAAGTTGCTAAGAAGAGGGGACTTCTACTCAAGGGTGGTAAGCCAAATATAGAGGCTGCAGCACAGGCAGTTATTAGAGATTGGATAGAAGGAAAAATAACCTATTATAGGCTTCCTGAGGAGTATTATGCTCATGCTGAAGAGAGCGAGACCGTTAGTGGAGTTTCCTGACATTAGTCCTGTAAGATACTACTCTAGAGTAGCTAAATACATGATAAAGACCTTAGAGGAGAGGAGACTAGCAGCAATAGTTCAGAAGGATAGTGATGTCAGGCTCGTTAGATCTGTGAGATATAAGTCAGGTATTAGAAGACCAATAATAATCACAAAAGAGAGCCAGATACCAGCAATGGCTAAGAAAGGAGTCATAGACATAATGTTCTCAGTAACAAAACTAAGAGAAGAGCTTCCAGACGTGTACGTAGTAGATATAAAGGCAGATAAACATGTGTGGATTCATGAGAAGAACTGGTACATATTTGACCTAGTAGCACAGATAGTATGCAACTTCCTGAAGTTTCTAGAGATAGAGAACTATATAATATGTTTCGACGGTATGAACGGGTACAAGATAATTACACTGCTAGACGTAGGGGAGGCTAAGTCCTATGTTAAAGATAGGCAACAGTTCATGAAGATACTTAGCAAAAGCATAGAGTTTCTGAAAGATGTAGCTGTAAGAGTAGCAAAACATTATAAACATATTTATGAAGGTCTAGACTTATTCTCACACATGTTAATAAGTGGAAACACTACTCTCAAGATAGGTCTATGTAGAGCACCATTTTCACTACACTGGTCTACAAAACTAGCAGCATTACCATTACCAGTACCTGTAAGAGAGTTCTCAGTAATGCAGGCACTACCATCAAGAGTGATAGAGAAGGTGGAGAATTATGGTGTAGTTATTGAACAGAAGTGGAAGTATAATAAAGTTGAGACGTTTATGAAGATCATGGAAGCATGTATGAGAGGAGATTACGTAGAGTATGTCTATAAGGCAAAATCCTACATAATGAGTCACATATCTTTAGAATCATGATCGAGCTAGATGTAGAGAGAACATTAAATATAGCACTATGCGTAGCATTGTTAGTACTTCTCCTCTTAGAGTTTGTTACAGGTTCCTGCTACTACTATATAATATCTATGAACTGTATGTCAGACACAGAGGTCACTGTTCCAGTAATACTTACAAATGTTGGAATAAACTGTGTGAACTATAGTGTGAGAATTGTTCCAAAATCTAATATACTGGTAGGCTTATTAATGATTACAACACTCATAACAGGTCTAATATGTGAGAGAAAGAGAGTTCAAGAACATTCTTCAATATTTTCAACATTTTCAAGAATAATGAACTATGTATCGCTTATACTATTACTACCATTACCATTATATTTAAATCTTGGAGTTGTCTCGTTAATAGTATTATTATCTAATCCTTTATTATCAGCATGTATGTTTAGTATGAAGATACCTGCAGAGGTACTATGTAAGTTTATTAGAGAGGAAGAAAAGATGACAGAAGTCTACATAAGTATTGATGAGCTTATGGATGATACTTTAACGTTAGAAGAGTCTGAGTATGAAGAGTAAAGATTATATTTAAATACTAGTGTCTAAGGAAAACATGATAGTATAGTCATGTCTGCAGAGGAGCTTGCGAGAGGATTATCAAAGCTCTCTATGGCTGCGCTTCTGAGATTTGTTGCAGCTATATTGTGGTTAGCTGCGTCCTCTCTCATAATATCTATATTACCTTACTTACCAAGAATGTACGTTATAGTATATAAACTTCAGGCAAAGATGATATCTCCATCACAGTTACCACCATGGTTTGCTGAGGTAGCTATGAAGAGTATGATAGCATCAATACTCATGATCATTGGACTGATAATTCTAGCAGTATCAGCATACGCGTTTCTCTGGCCAGCATTCTCAGCATTGAATAGAGGTAGCGAGAAGTTTAGAATAAGTAACATACTTGTAAAAGTTGGTTTACTAGGATACACGTTCACGTTAATTGGAAACGTCATACTAGGACAGTATGTTGGTATTCAGATAGCAAACGTGATGAGGAGTCACCTTAATATTCTTGCGAAGATGCTTCTCGTAAAGAAGATAGTTTCTACTTACCTTCCAATATTTACGACATTTAGCGGTCTTTTAACACTTTTTGCTGTGCTTGTTATAGCTGGAATATGTATTGGTCTTGCAGTTATAGCTCGTATAACTGGCTCTAAGATACATTATGTATCTCTCATACTTCTTGCACTAGCTGAGATAATATATATTGTGAGTGGTGCTGCATATATAGCAGCATATTCATCACCTATGAGTTTAGGAATGCATATATCAATGATGAGTATCGGTGCTGGTATTGTATCATATATACTCTTCATCATAGCTCCAATACTCATATTTATAGGATGTAGAGCAGATATATCAAAGGTTAGACAGTTAGAGGAGACTGAGCTAGCGAGATCTACGACGACAAGCACAGGATGAGTTGCTAATCTGGTAGTTCTATATCAAATTTTCTAAGATTCTCTATCACGTCATCTAGTTCAAGTTTTCTTAAAGTCTCTACTCGTGGAATACCATTCTCGTTCCATCCCCTATACTTGTAGTAGAGTTGCAGCATCTTATCGTAAATATCTCTATCTACTTTTGCCCCCTTTCTAGGTCCCTTGCTAAGTGGCTCGTTAAACCATCTTTCAGGTGGATAATCATATTCTTTTCTCCAATGTCCATACTCTCTTATCCAGTAACATCTTATTACATTATATACTCTCTCTGCTATAGTCATGAGATCGTTCATAGTCATGTTCATTCCTGTAGCTGCTCTCAGAGCATTAATATAGTAGTCTAAGTCTAGTCCAAACTCTACCCACTGTAATCTACAGGTTCCAATACATTCAAAGATTCCTCCACGTATGTTCTGCATCCATATTAGTTTCTGAACTTTCTCTTCTATACTCATGTTAGGATTCTTAATCTCAATACTTATGAACCATGCATCTTTATGATGAGCTCCTATTGGACTTGTAGCATATGCTAAAGCCATTCCTGGAGCTATATGGCAGTTATATGCTGATACTTCAACATTCTTGCACTGCATAGCGAACCTTCTAGCTTCTGGATACTTCTCAACTATCTTTCCAACACCTTCAGCAAGTAGGTCACCTATGCCTTTACGATAGACGATCATCTCTATCATCCGTGTAGCGGCTTCAGCATCACCAAACCTCAGCTCTATTCCTCCAGTATCCTCCTTAGTTATAAGCTTCTTCTCATATAGCTCCATTGCTAGACCAATAACGTTTCCTAGTGAGATAGTATCTACACCATACTCATCACTGAGCTTAACCATATATGCTACATGAAGTAGATCGTCTATCCCTAAGTTAGCTCCAAGCATGGCTACCTGCTCATAATCGAGCTCTACTACATGTCTACCAAATCTACATATGTTTCCACAAGGTGTTGGACAGGAGTAGCATCCACGTGTCCTATACTTCAGAAATCTCTCCATTACGTCACCAGAGATCTTCTCTGCACCTTCAAATACTCCTTCTCTGAAGTTTAGCACTGGTAGACAACTATTCTCATTACTCCACAATATTGTTATCATAGTTCCCTGCCTAATCCATGTATCATATATCTGTGAGCTTCTTAAACGATTTACAACATCCTTCAACATACTTATGAGAGTGTCGAGATCGTTAACAGGTATGTCTAAGCTACCCTTGACTACTATAGCCTTCAACTTCTTTGATCCCAGTACAGCACCAACTCCTGGTCTTCCTCCAGCTCTACCATAGTCATGTATTATGTTCGCGTACTTGACCATATTCTCACCTGCAGGACCTATACATGCTACCGCACACTCACGTCCATGACGTTCCTTCAGTATTGTCTCACACTCTGTCGTCTTTGTTCCCCATAGATCATCTGCATCAATTATCTCACATGTTCCATCTTCAATATATATGTATACTGGTCTCTCAGACCTACCTTCGATTATCACAGCATCAAATCCTGCATGTTTAAGCATTGGTCCAAAATATCCTCCAAAATTACCATCACAGTATCCGTTAGATTCTGGAGATTTACATCCAACAACACATTTACCACTACCAGCAACAGGAAGACCAGTTAATGGACCTGTAGCAAATATTACCTTATTATCAGGACCTAGAGGATCGATCTTAGGCTCAGTCTCATCTATGAGAATCTTAGCTATGAATCCTCTACCACCAAGAAATCTCTTAATCAGATCTCTACTAGTGTCCTCAATCTTGTACTTTCTTCTTGATAGATTGATCCTAAGTATCTTCCCTGTATATCCTCCTTTTATATCATGCTGAGACATACCTTATAGCACCTGTAGGACAGATCTTAACGCATTCCGGATCACCATCACAGAGATCACATTTAACTGGGACCTTGAGGTTCTCTATCTTCCTCATGGCACCGTATGGACATGCTTTAACACAGTCTCCACATCCTGTGCATCTCTCTTCAAGTATCTTAACTATTCCATCTCTAACAACTATAGCATCGTACTCGCATGCACGTGCACAGTATGGTGGGTCACAGTGTCTACATACTCTAGCATCTACCTGTATATCACTCTTCATCATTATGAGAGTTATCTTTATACCTGACTTAGCTAGGTTGACACTATGATAATGCTTGTATGAGCATGCTAGCTCGCATAGATGACAACATACGCACTTCTCAGTATCTACATCTATTCTTGGCACCGATAGACATATATAGGTCCAGGATTATATCAGTTACTGTCAGCACGTGGAATCTTCGTCACTTCTCAGTGTGAATACGTCTCATCACGCTAGTGAGAGTACCATAGTTAGTCTTATATACCCTCCTAAAGCTAGATCACTCTGCTGAACATGCCAACCTTCAAGCTAGTGCTAGCAGATCCCATGTCAGGAAAGTCCAAGCAGCTTGAGATAAAGGATCCTCACTCACAGAGGTTCATAGGACTGAGGATAGGTGACATAGTTGATGCATCAATACTTAAAGGAGTTTTCGATCTACCTCCAGGATTCAGAATAAAGATCACAGGAGGAAGTGGATATGAGGGAGCACCAATGGTACCATACGTTGAAGGTCCAGTAAAGAAGTACGTGCTCGCAAGTGGTCCACCAGGATTTCACCCAAGGAAGAGAGGTGAGAGAAGGAGAAAGCTTGTGAGAGGTAACACAATAAATGAGCAGATTGTTCAGATAAATGCGGTACTCATATACCCACCAGGATGGAAGGAGGGACCAATAATACCACTAGGAGATAAAGAGCTTAACAAGATAATGGAGAAGTTGAAGGGAGGTCAAGAGCAAGCTCAAGAACAGTAACGTCTAACGATAAGCTTATCTACGAACTACAGTAAACTAGTAACGTGGTATTTACATCAATTAAACCAGAACTATGCTATAGATGTAAGACCTTTAAGCATCTCTGTGGTCTCCCATACTGTCCCATTAAAGAACGTCTGAAGGTCATGGTGAAGACGTATACGAGAGTAGTATCGAGCACGGAACTAGCATCAGCATCACCACCAAGTGGAGTAGTTGGAGAACATGGTTATCCAAAGGTTAAGGTATATGTAGGAGTAAGCGCAGATACTAACACTGACGTCAAGTTTCTAGAAGATCCACCACGATGGTGGGATAGTTCTCTCAAGCTTGAAGACATAATAAAGCTAAGATCAGAAATGATCAACATAGTTAACGAGGGTAGATATCATGTGAGAGATGTAGAGAAGCTGTATAGTAGAGAGATATCTCTAATACAGGTCTCAGATAGACCAGTAGACTGTGAGGTAAAGGTAGAGAAGATACTAGATAGAAACATAATGTTTGATCTAAGACTTCTACCATTAAGCATGAGAGTTCTAGGAAGCATAAAGGTGACGACTAATCCACATATAGATCATAGGATGGAGAAGATGATACATGACTACGATATGAAGGCTAGAGATGCAATAGTAGAATTATATAAGAGTGGTATAGATGTCTACAATATACAGAGAGCACTCAGCTTTGGACTATTAGGAACAAGAAGATTCAGAAGGATCGTTCCAACAAGATGGGCTATAACAGCAGTAGATAGAACTATAACTAAGTACCTGAGAGAGGAAGTTAAGAAGTTTAGCGAAGTACCTGAGTTTGAGCTATACCAGGTAGAATATATGAATAATAGGTTCACAGTAATAGTAATTCCAGGAGACTTAAGGGTAAGATGGATAGAGTTCTGGTACCCTAGAGCAGGAATGGAGCATAGAGATAATAGACCTGTCCTCTCTCTAGAGATTGTTGAGGACCTTAGAGGAGAAGTTGAAACAATGGATGGAGGATTTGAAGCAGCAAGAATGGGAATACTAGAAGCATTATGTAAGAGAAGAAGAAAGGGTAAGATAATCATAATAAGAGAAATATTACCAAACTATTACATTGGTGTAGGAAACTGGCATATAAGAGAGGACATGAGAAGAATATTCACATTAAAACCAATAGTGAGATCATCAGATGATAGAGAGCTTCTGAGAGAGCTGTCAAGAGTATTTAAAGATGATAAGATAGCTAATGTTGTAATAGACAGAGTTAGGAGAGAGTTATCACAGAAAAGCATACTAGAACTACTATGGTAAAGATAGTACATATAAGTAACAGGTATAGTTGTCTGAGAGAGATAGTAGAGATATGTGTTAGAGCGATTGAAAATAATGAGCTCCTAGTACTACCTACAGAGACTGTATATGGAATATTAGCTCCAGATAGAGATCAGATTCTAAACAGGTTGTATAGGATTAAGATGAGGTATGAGAGATTTACAGTACATGCATCAGATATATGTCAGATAATTGAAAAATATGAACTTAAGGAAAGTTATATAGAAATCTTAAAGAAACTATTTCCAGGACCTGTAACAGCTATCGTAGAGACGGTAAGAGGAGAGAAGATAGGTTTCAGAGTTCCTGATCATGATCTGATAAGAGAGGTTCTTAAGAGGGTAGGTCCAGCGTATATGCCAAGTGCAAATAAGAAAGATAATCCAAGTCCAATAACAGGTAGAGATGTACTTGAAGAACTTTCTAATGATGTTGATATGATAATAGATGAGGGATATACTAGATATTGTATAGATTCCACAGTCGTAGACTTAACTAAAGATCCTCCAGAAATATTGAGAAGTGGTGCATTCCCTGTAAAAGATTTAGAAAGGATTTTAAAAGTTAATGTGAAGATTCCTGAAAATGTTCTACGGCTCGAGCCTTTTCCAGCTAAGAAATATCTTAAGAATAGGAACGTAATAATGTTAAGAGATATCAAAAATATGTCTAAACTTAACATAAATGTGAGAGATTGTATTTTATTGTCTAGTGTTGAGAAGTATGAAGAGAATTATAAGATTCTTGATAGTTTCTCAATAATTTTACTATATGGTTCTGAGAGAGATATTTTATCAATGTTTAGAGGTGTTTATGAATGTTTGAGAAAGGTAGAGAAACTTCCTAATAAGTATGTTATAATTATTCCACCAGAGTTAAGTTATGATACTTTACCTATTATTGAGAGGTTTCTTAGATCTACTGATACTGTAATCTAATCACGTTCTCGGTGGTCCTTGGAGAATTCTGTTGAGTTGTGCTAGAAAGTCGTTTACGATGACTTCTAAGACCTGTTTTCCCTTCTCTCTATCAAGGTCTCTCGATAATCTTCCTATTACTCCTATATCTGAGATCTCTTTTGTCCTGTATAGTCTTAATGATCCTTCTCTTACTATGTCTACAATTCTTTCAAATCTTACTAAGTCCTCGCTTATGGTCATCATTAGATATGTCTCTACTATTCCAGCATGTTCTACATATATGTCTCCAACTATGTCTCTAAGCTTTCTCTTTACTCTCTCATTAAGAACATAGTAGTGATATGTCTTAACAGTGTTACGATAGTTTAATGTTCTTGTCACTAGGTCAAGTATCTCGCAATTTCCTCCATGTCCATTAACTATCACTATTGCTTTTGGAGAACATGTCTCTATTATTGACATGATGATATCTTCTATATATCTCATGAATGTTCTCGGTAAAACATATATAGTGCCTGGAAAATCTCTATGCTCCATGGAGCAGGAATAATATATTGGGGGCAGTATGAGAACAGCATCCTTAAGAACACGTTCAGCAACAGTGCATAAGTACTGTGATATTATGGTATCACAAGTATATGGAAGATGAGGACCATGCTGCTCGACACTACCAACAGGTAGAAGAACAAGCTTGTTAGGTACAAAGTCTAGAAGAGTCAGCTCTTCCAATCTCACGTTAGAGAGTAAGTCCTTCTCCAGGATTTAAGAGAACTACGCTAGCAGAGTGATTCCACTTAACGAGATCTTGACGGGTTTAAGTATGTCTCTTGCTTGCTTACTCTAAAATGTCTTCCAAGAAGCATACTTTTAAAAGATCTGCACTTGCTAGCTCATGATTAGGATTGCAATAGCAACAGATGATGGAAATGTAGTATCTAACAAGATGTTCACAGTAGCAAGAATGTTCAAGATATATGACATGGATGAGGAGAAGGGTACTCTAACATATGTAGAAGATAGACAGAATGCGATGGCATCATCTGAAGAAGCTTCTCAGTTATCAGAAGAGGAGTACTGTAAGCTTCTTCATGAGAAAGTTCTTAATGATGTTAATGTGATAATAGGCACAGTATGTACAAGATTAACATATTACTACTTCTTATCTAACAATGTTCAGGTACTATTCGTCGAGAAGGATACTCCTGTAGCATTAGTAGAGGAGTATCTTAGAAAGGTTGCAGAAGAGATAAGCAAGGAGTTGAAGGTTAGTGGTGCTGAGGAACCGGAGATTGAGGATCTTGAGGAAGAAGACGAGTACTAGCTTTCATAACCATACTCTCTTCTTAACTCTTTAGCAGCCTTTACAATATTTTTCAATTTCTCCAAAGCTATCTCTCTAGGAAGTCTCTTAAGTCCACAGTCTGGGTCGAGATAGATCTTCTCAGGTCCTATTATGTCAAGCTTAAGTAGTCTGTAGACGGCATCTTTAATCTCTTCAACAGTCTCAACTTTTAGAGAATGTACATCAACAACACCATAACCGAGCTCCTTATTGTAACTATACTCTTTCAGGTAGGGTAATAACCTGAAATTACTATTCTTAAACTCGAGATCGAACTGATCTACTGGGTAGTCCAGTATGTATGGTAGTATTCTTTCTATTCTTCCAAAACATATGTGCACTATCTTCTTACAGTCAAGACCTTTCAACATTATTTCTAGAGCCTCCTTAAGAAGCTCAGCTTCCTCTCTCATAGGTCTCGTTGATAGTGCTGGCTCATCAATTTGTACGAACTTCGCACCTCTTCTAACAGCTTCCTCAATCTCTCTACGTAAGACTCTAGCTATGTCAAATATGAGCTCTCTCTTATCCTTGTAATATAGGTTGAAGCTCCAGTCAAGTATAGTATATGGTCCAGTTATTATGAACTTGACAGGTCTACCATCACTTACAGATCTAGCATACTCCCAGTCCTCGATTATCATGGGACCAGCATACTCTATCTTTGATACTACGATAGGCTTCCTGAAGTAGACGTTGTCAAATATTCTGACCCAGTCACCTATCTCGTATCCTTTCATCCTCTCTACGAAGAATACTACCATGTCTTCTCTAGTCTGCTCTCCATCACTAATTATGTCTATTCCAGCAGTAATATAGTCATCAACTACCTTCTTTATAGCTGACCTACATATTTTGCGAAACTCTTCCTCACTTATGAGTCCTCTCTTCCTCTTCTCTATAGCTTCCTGAGCTTCAGGAAACTTAGGATAGCTTCCTACTACCGTGGTTATGAATGCTTTAGGTAATGTATAACTACTCATGTTCTCACCTTACAAGCTCTTGAGCAATCCTTAAACCGTACCTTCCCAATATCTGAGTTTTCTCTATAGCATACTTCAGCGGTATAAGCTCGAAGCCGCAGGAGGTTGTTAAACCATAGATCTCTTTACTACCTGTCACTTCCATAGCTTTCTCTACGAGCTTTCTAACTTGTTCATAATCTTCCACTTTTATATCTCTAGCATCAATAACTCCTAAACATACTCGCGATAGTTCAGGTCTAGTAGATTTAAGTAACGAGAATGCTCTATCTGGATACTCTACTAGACTTATAATTACAGCTTCTACAGGCAGTTCAAGAACTTTCTTAAAAACATCTTCCTTAGGTACTCCATAGTACATTGAGATTATTATCCTACTAAACCTCCTCTTGAGCTCTCTAACACACTCCTCGAGGATAGAGACGTGGTAAGGAGATGCATCAGGATCTGTCAGAAATGGCTCATCAAGTTGAAGTATGTCAGGAATAGCATCACCTAGCTCACTATCTAGTACGTAAGCTCTAGATATGGATACAGCAAGCTCAGATCTATCAAGCTCAGTCTTAGATAAGAACGTGAATGTTACAGGACCTGGAACACTTATCTTAACAGGATAATAATGTACAAGCTTCTTCAATAACCTGACTCGTTGAGATATTACACATCTCTGAACATCGGGCTCCTCAACGAAGACAGGTATCCTATAGAAGAAGTTGTTATCGAAAAATCGTAAGAGGCCATCAGCATATACTCCTCTCCAAGATTCTACAAATGGTCTAAACATGTCATGATGTTCTACTGCTGGATCCTGCACGTATGATAGTCCAGCACCAACCTGTATTCCACATATGTATGCTGTATCTTCCAATATTGCTAATCTTGCCTCTTCTATACTTATTTTTCCCTCATCTAGATCTCTAATAGCCTTCCTAGTCTTAGCGCTCCTAGGGTAAGCTCCTAGCACGAATATCCTCATCATCATGTAGTAGATACGTGACCTAGTATTACAGTATTCTCCTCTAATATTTCCAGGATATTACCTCGTAGAGTGGTGTTCTTGCTGGTCCTTCCTCAACAATCTTGTAGTATAGTGCTCTACAGTATATGCATCCTGGATCATCTGCTAGTGGATCACCGAAGTATGAGAATGCTCTTGCTCTACATCCTCCACATATGTCTCTATACTTACATCTTGAACATACTGATCCTGTAAATGTTCTCCTATCTCTAAACTTGTTCATTAGCTCATCATACTTCCATATCTCGTAGAAGCTTCTCTCACGTATGTTTCCTCTAGGTATTGGCATGAAGACGCATGGTGTCACTGTTCCGTCTGGCTCTATAGCACAGTATACTCTACCTGCTCCACATCCACCTATGAACTCTATAGCAGCCTTATAGATACCTAACTTCAGAGCTGGTACAAAGTGTGTTGGTGCTGCAAGTTCTCCCTCAGTCTCCTGTAATATGACTCTACCATACTGTGGTGCTGTTGTAACGATCTCTATCTTTCTTCTCCTAGTCTCTCTTGCTAGAAGTTTGAGAAACTCTTCACGTTCTTCTGGTGTGAGATCTATCTTATAGTTATCTCTTCCTCTACCTACAGGAACAAAGTTGAAAAATACTATCCTCCTGACACCAAGATCCTCTGCTAGATCTATCATGTTCTCAACATCGTCAATATTGAACTTTGTTACTGTTGTTGCTATAGCAGTGAAGAATCCTTCCTTAACACAGTTCTGTATTCCTCTAACAGTCTTCTCCCACGCACCTGGTACGCCTCTAAACTTGTCATGTATCTCAGGTTTAGAGTGATCAAGACTTATCTCTACGTATCTCATACCTGCCTTCTTCATCTTACGTACGAAGTCCATATCTGCTAAAGCTATACCATTAGTAGCTACTGCTGCATACATTCCTCTCCTCGATATCTCTGCTACTATGTCTAGAAAGTGTGGGTGAATTGTTGGTTCACCACCGCTCAGAGCTACTCCACAGACAAACATCTTATCTAACTCATCTACAAGTTTAAGCTTCTCCTCATATGTTAGTTCTCTAACGTTAGCTCCAGCACGTTGATAACAGTGTATACATCTTAGGTTACACATGTTAGTGAAGTTCCAAACTATGAAGAATGGTGCTTCAAATGGGAGCGGAATAGTTAGACCATTTAGAGCAATAGTCTTAAACACTAGGATCACGCCTCTCCTAGTTGCTGGATCAGCTAGAAGTTCTTTAGCAAACTTATCATCAGTTCTTAGAAGAGCAAGAGCAAACTTCAACCATCCTGAGAAGACCTCACTTATGAACCTAGCCATCGGTGGTAGACCTTTCTTTATCACACCTGCAAAATATGCTAGACATATGTCTAATAGCGGCCTCTTCTCACCATTTACCTCCACCTCCTTGAGTAAGGATTTTATTATTCTACGTGTTGCACGATTGCCTAGGAATAGTCTGAAGAATGCTAGGACCCCAGAGAGTCCATGTTTCTTCTCCTTCTCAATTTCTAAACTGCTCGCAGACATGTATTATCTATATGTCATCTAATACATAAACCTGCCACTATGCAAACATCATTCTATCAAGAATGATAGTTCACGACAAACATCATCCTGCTATGGTAATATGTTACATAGAGGCTTTATCTTATGCTTCAACTTCTCTAGAAGCTGAGGTTCAGGTAAGACATCTCTCAGAACATCTCTAAAACATGATAGTTTCCTAAGCACAAGGTTGAGATCCATGTACAATCTAGCTATCTTATCAAAATTACCGTTCTTAAGCTCGTAGACTAGGAGAACGAGCTCTAAAATAGCATCAACAAGATCCGAGTGACCAGCTTCTACAAGCTTCTTCAGAAGATATATAACGTTAATACGTATGAGATTTCCCTCCTCTATACGAGCTTCAAGATACGCATAGAGCTTATACGCGTTAGTTACCTGTACACAGCTCGTACTTCTAGCATCATACTCATCTATCATGTACCTACCAGACTTATCTAAGTATAGTGTCCCCTTCTTCACTGTGATGTATAGGTTAACTTTCAGTAGATCATCGTCAAATATAGTGATCTTTCTCTCAGTAGAGTTTCCTAGAAACCTACGTATTGTCTTCCATATCTTTCGAACAACATTATACTTGACCTGTCTATCAAGTGGAACTATGCTTGAAGAAAAGCATGGTACATCTATACAGTGGAGACCAGACTCAGCACAGTAATATGCTTCTCTCCTAGCTGTACAAAGTATAAATCTTATTATATCTTCCTCTCCTATGTCTGCTCTTCTTAAGATATCGTCACACTTGCCGTTAAACATTCTTCTTCCTTCATTATACTAGTATTTTCAATAACTTTTAAAATTAAGGTACTACTGTAAGGATAGCATGTTCTACACATTATCGAGAGTTCTCGCCATTATGTAAGCATCCTCACCATCATGATAATACTTCTTCACTATGTTTACTACTGTGAACCCAAGCTTTCTATAGAGGTTTATTGCAGGTTCGTTAGATACTCTAACCTCAAGATAGACCTCTGATGCATTATAATGATGTTTTAATGCTCTTAATGCTCTAAGAAGCATGTTATATCCTACTCCTATCCTCCTAGCGTGAGGTAGAACTCCTATAGATATTATGTGACCCTTCCTCACAGGTTTACCAACCTTAAAGAATGACCACCCATACTCAACTCTACACATGACGTATCCAACAACTTCTCCATCTATCTCAGCGACAATGAAAGCTTTTGGATGAGTTAGATAGTGATCAACGAAGAAGAATGGTGGATAATTCTCTGGTAGAACCTTCCTATTTATTCTAACTACCGCGTCTAGATCATCCATCCTGAACTCTCTAAGCTTAAATATTCTGCCATCTTTTCCACGTATCAGCTCTTCTCCATCTATTGCTGTAGTTACCTCCTTAACTTCCTGAAGCACGTCTGATCTAGGAGATTATTATCAGATTAATAAGCTTATGCCTGTATCTTACTATCTCTCTTCAACTACTCTACATAGTAGGTATGTTATAAAAATGTAGAAGAGGCCAAGCATTAGTAACGTTAGTACACTTACTCGTCCTCTAATGAATAAGTCTCTCAATACGAGACCTATAAGTCCTATATGAGGAATAACTAGGTACACTACTCCACGTATCTGTGATGGCTTCACTAGCCAAGGATCAGGTACAGGATTAGCATCACCTTTAGTCCTTATTAGAATATTCTCATCATACCTATATATCCTGTATATTCTATGCACGATCTCAATCTTCTCTCCATAAACTTCTGCAACATATACTATAACTTGACCTACATGTAGTGTTGATAGGTTGTATGGTCTAAGTAGTACTATGTCTCCTATATCGAGTACTGGTACCATGCTGTAGCTTCCTACTACTGCCCATGGTGTACCTATCCCCATTTTTGATGATATTAGGTAGTATATGAGTAGGCATATCACAACTATGAGTAGTGTCAGCTCTACTAGTGTCTTTCTCTCTATAGTATCACCTAGACCTGATACTATGCTAGATGTTTTCTCGATTACTCTTCATAGAGAAAGGTTTATATAGAAGTGGTCTCTAACTCACCTCCGAGAGCTATGTCAACAGCATACGTCACACAGATAGGAGGTGTACCAGTGCTCGTCCTTAAGGAGGGCACACAGAGAGCATTTGGAAAGGAGGCAATGCGAATAAACATAATGGTAGCTAAGGCAATAGCAGAGGTCCTCAAGTCAACTCTAGGACCAAAAGGAATGGACAAGATGCTCATAGACAGTCTAGGAGACATAACCATCACGAACGATGGAGCAACAGTACTAGATGAGATGGACATACAGCACCCAATAGGAAAGCTTCTTGTTGAGGTAGCTAAGACACAGGACGATGAGGTTGGTGATGGTACAACAACAGCAGTCATCCTAGCTGGAGCACTTCTAGAGGAGGCTGAGAAGCTCCTAGACAAGAACATTCACCCAACCATCATAATTTCAGGATATAAGAGAGCACTAGACGCAGTAATAGAGCATCTAAGAAAGATTGCGATACCAGTGAAGAGAGATGACCTAGAGACTCTGAAGAAGATTGCTGCAACAGCAATGCACGGAAAGATAAGTGAGGCAGTTAAGGACTACTTTGCAGAGCTAGCAGCAAAGGCAGTACTACAGGTAGCTGAGGAGAGAGAGCCAGGTAAGTGGGTTGCAGACATAGACTGGATACAGATAGTTAAGAAGCATGGTGGAAGCCTATTCGACACACAGCTAGTATATGGAGTAGTAATAGACAAGGAGGTAGTACATGCAGCAATGCCAAAGAGAGTAGTGGATGCTAAGATAGCACTACTAGACTGTCCACTAGAGGTCGAGAAGCCTGAGATTGATGCTGAGATAAGAATAACAAGTCCAGAGCAGGTAAGAGCATTCATAGAGGAGGAGGAGAACATACTTAGACAGTATGTTGAGAAGCTGAAGAGCATTGGAGCAAATGTAGTATTCACAACAAAGGGTATTGACGACATAGCACAGTACTACCTAGCTAAGGCTGGTATTCTAGCTGTCAGAAGAGTAAAGAGAAGCGACATGGAGAAGCTAGTCAGAGCAACAGGAGGAAGACTAGTAACAAACCTTGATGACCTAAAGCCAGAAGACCTAGGCTATGCTGGACTAGTAGAAGAGAGACGTGTAGGAGATGAGAAGATGGTATTCGTAGAACAGTGCAAGAACCCGAAGGCCGTAAGCATAGTAATACGTGGAGGATTCGAGAGACTAGTAGACGAGGCAGAGAGAAACCTAATTGATGCATTAAGCGTAGTAGCAGACGTAATTGAGGATCCATTCATAGTACCTGGAGGAGGAGCAGTAGAGATGGAAGCTGCAAAAGTAGCTAGACAGCTAGCAATGAAGGTAGGAGGAAGAGAGCAGTATGCATTAGAAGCATTTGCAAACGCAATGGAGGTAATACCAAAGACACTAGCAGAGAATGCTGGACTTGACGCAGTAGACATACTAACAGAGCTGAGACACAAGCATGAGAGTGATCCAGAAGGATGGAAGTACGGTATTGATGCATTCTCAGGAAAGGTAACAGACATGATAGCAATAAACGTTATAGAGCCACTAGTAGTGAAGATACAGGCACTAAAGGCAGCTGTAGAAGCAGCATGCATGATACTGAGAATAGATGAGATAATTGCAGCAAGCAAGCTAGAGGAGAAGAAGGAGGAGAAAGAGAAGAAGGAAGAAGAGGAAGAGAAGGAGAAGAAAGAGTAACCTAGAACATAAACGCGATCACGAGTAAACATATTAAGCTCAGGAGAAACACAATCATACAGTTTCTCCTAACCTTATCTAACATTCTCTCAATTCCTACTTTCTCAACTTTCTTACACATTTTAAAACATAGGTAAGCATATACTACAAGCGTCGGAACTATACATACAAGTAGTGGAAACATGTCTACTCTACCAATCAATTCCTTACTAAGAACAGAGTATAATAATGGTGAGAGAACACCTAAAGATAACATACATATCATAAGCAATGTAGAGAACCTGTAAATCAATCTCCTAAGCTCAGAAATAACGAACTTTCTCAGATTTTCTATAGTTCTAACATCTGATATATCTCTTCTAGAAATATTAAAACTAAGATCTAAAACTGGCTTGAGATTACTTTCAACTTCTGTTCCTGACAGTTTATTACATATCGAGTACTTAAGTAATATTTTCTCATCCTCGCTTAAGCTCTCATATATCTGGAAGAGCCTATTCTTAAACTTTTCATATGATTTTACGATTCTTGGATTAAAGTTTATTAATACTGATAACATTTTTTCAACATCTTTATCAACTGTTAATACGAGCATTAACGCTAAAAATGTTAATAATGGTATTGTGAGATATATGAGAGATTCATTAAAAACCTCTGATAAAAGTATTACTATGAGTGGTGTAAGTACAAGTAGACCACCTATTATTGTTAGATCTCTCTCAAATGTTTCAATTCTCATCGCTATCTCGCTTCTAAGAATATCCTGCTTAACTGCTACATCTATCCTAGACATATCGTCAGTATAGTTTAAATATGGGTCAATATGGTGATCGTTTAAATATTTAAAAGGAGAATACATTGTTGACTTGTTGTGAAGGTTGGCGTAGTTAAGTATGGTGTAGGTAACATAGGTAGTGTAATTAATGCTTTAAGAAAACTCGACATTGATCATATGATTATTACGAGAGATTCAGAGATAGAGAACTGTGATGTCCTTATTCTTCCAGGTGTAGGATCCTTCGATACTGCTATAAGATATATCAGATCTACGTTGCCAAGTGTGGAGAAGTTGAAGGGTTCCAAGCCGATCATAGGAATATGCTTAGGAATGCAGATAATGTTTGAGAGTAGTGAAGAAGGTTCTCTGAAGGGCCTATCCTGGTTTAAAGGTAGGGTAAGAAAACTTCAGAGTAGGGTAGTACCTCACATGGGGTGGAATAGTGTAGACATATTAAAGGAGTCTCCACTAGATGTGAAGTCTGGAGATTACTTTTATTTTGCACATAGCTACTGCATCTACAGGATGGACGTGGATAGCGAGATACTTCTAGGAAAAACAGTTTTCGAGAATTCTGAGTTCATGAGTATATTATTCGACGAGAAGAACCTCATTCTTGGAACTCAATTTCATCCTGAGAGAAGTAGTAAGACTGGTCTCAGACTTCTCTCAAGCTTCTTTAAGATATGTAGAAGATAGTCAGCAAATTGGCCCATCCTCACCATTCAGGGCGCGAAAACCTCATCATTTACAGGTCCTCTCCTGATGTCTCTTCTCTAAGAGCTTAACGACATCTCTAATACTTAACCCCTTGTATCTTAACAGGACCAGGAGATGATATATTAAGTCTGCTGTCTCCTCTATAAGTCTCTCATTAGATTCTGATAATGCTGCTATGACTACCTCACCACTCTCTTCTAGAACCTTCTTACATATCTTTCCTAGTCCTGCTGATACTAGTCTCCAAGTATAACTATTCTCGCTTCTTGATGCTATTCTATCATCAATTATCTTCTCTAGTTTTAGTAAAAATTCTATCTCACTCATGTTCTCTACACCTTAAGCTTTCTCCATGTAGGACCATATTTTCAATTTCTGCAAGCTTGATACCATGCCTCAGTAGCTCTCTATCATAGTTCTCGCAGATCACTATCCTCTTCATGAAGTCCACTGGAGTCATAGTTCCTCTAGACCTAGCGAATCCTGACGTAGGAAGAACGTGGCATGGACCTGCAACATAGTCTAAATATGCGCATGGAGCATTAAATGATACTACACCAACATTATGCACCTTCTCAACTATCTTGAGACCATCTTTACGTGAGATGATCTCGAGATGTTCAGGTGCTACCTCATCTATTATTCTCACAGCTTCATCAATATTGTTAACCCTTATCGTATATAGTGGACCAAGAATCCTATCTTTACGATAGTTCTCATACTCTTTCTCAAATATCTCAAGAATGTTCTCTGAAGGTGATATTACGAGACATATGCTATGAGTACCATGTTCAAGTTCTGCTAAAGCATCAAGAACAGCACATCTAACATCTCTAGAATCTGCTGATTCGTCTACGTATAGGACGAGCTCTGTAGGTCCCTCGATACCATCTATATCGACGACTGTCGATACGAGATATTTTGCAGCTTGTATATATATGTTGCCTGGTCCAAATATCTTATCAACTTTCCTTATGGTCTCTGTACCATATGCCATAGCTGCTATTCCTGTTACACCATTACCAACATATATCTCTCTTATCTTTAATAGTCTAGCTACTAGTGCCATCTCAGGACTTATAGGGTACTTTTCTGATGGTGGTGTAAACACTATGATCTCTCTACATCCTGCTACTCTAGCTATCGTGCATAACATGATCATTGTAGAGATATATCCTTTAGGAACGTATACTCCTACTCTATCTATAGCAATGTTCTTCACTTTAAATATCGTGCTTCCAAGTACTATTATCTCGTTCTTCGGGATGAGCTTCTTATTGAACTCTCTGACCCTATTGATCACTATCTCTATGCTCTCTCTCACGTCTGAGCTTACTTTACTTGCTAGCTCACTTATTACTTCATTACTCACTTTTATACTTTCTAGCTTTATTTTGTCTATCTTCTCCGTGTGTTCTAGTATTGCTTTGTCTCCTCTCTCCTTGACATCTCTAACTATATCTCTTATCTTTTCTACAGCATCCTCTATTTCAATTCCTCTTCTTATCTTATGTACCTCGCTTAAGCTAATTCTCATCTCTTCCACTACTCGCTGTACTCAATATTTAAAGGAGGACCCTCCTACTCTCTGACTAGTGTCTAAGACGTATCTGCTAGCTGTACCTAGCAAAGGAAGGCTAGTTGAACCAACTATGTGGCTTCTCACTCAGGTTGGATTAAAGATGTCTTCTACTGATGATAGAGCACTGATAGTGCAGACTAGCTGGCCATCTCTGAGCTTAGTTCGTCTTAGGCCTGAGGATATTCCAAGCATTGTTGAGACTGGTGCAGCAATAATGGGCATAACAGGACTAGACTTCGTCCTAGAGTCTGAGGCTGATGTTGAGGTTCTTCTTGGTCTCGGCTTTGGAAGAGGAAAGATCGTTCTGGCGGTACCTGAGAGATCTAGAATTGAAAGACCTGAGGACCTTCCTGAGAACGCTAAGATAGCTACTAAATACGTTAACATAACTAGAAGATTCTTCAATAATCTTGGAAAGAGAGTGAGGATAGTCAAGGTCTCCGGAAGCGTGGAAGTAATGCCCATACTTGGTGCAGCAGATGCAATTGTTGATGTTATGTCTACAGGAACAACACTTAGAGTACATGGTCTAAGACCAATATGCACGATACTTGAGTCTGAGGCAAAGCTGATAATGACGAGAGAAGATGTAGATTCTGATGCGAGATACGTGATAGATAAGTTTGTTACTCTCGTCAAAGCTGTACTAGACTCTCAAGGCAGGAAGCTCATAATGATGAACGTTCCAGGACAAGTTCTAGATCAAGTACTCAAGATAGTTCCAACAATGGAGGGGCCATCAGTAGCTAAGGTAGTGTCTAGGAGAGGTGTAGATATGTGGGAGGTCATAACAGTGGTCAGCGAAGATGAGATTCCTGACCTAGTAATGAAGTTGAAGGAGTTGGGAGTCAAGGACATACTAGTACTAAATATAGAGAAGGTGATACCATGAAGAACAGGTTAGTACTTCCTGAAGATAAGGCTAGAGAGATAGCAGAATCACTATGGTATAGGCATATAGATAACACAGTGATAGCAGTAGTACAGGACTACGAGACAAAGGATGTGCTCATGGTAGCATACATGAATAAGGAAGCAGTAATAAAAACATTAACTACAGGACTAGCACACTTCTGGTCAACAACAAGAAAGAAGTTATGGATGAAGGGAGAAACATCTGGAAATATACAGGAAGTACTAGAATTTAGAGTTGACTGTGATAAAGATGCGGTATTACTCATAGTTAAGCCTAGAGGACCAGCCTGCCACCTAGGTTATAGATCATGTTTTGATGCTTGGAAAATCGATCAGTCCTGCGTGTAGGTCGATCATCTATCACGAAGCCCAAGCCTCATCATGTCTATCAAGTGCTTGATATCCATCTCACTCATATGATGATGTAGGTATTATTAAAATACCTTTCAGGTAGAGTAAGAGAGGAAGTGGGCAGTTTCCTTAAGACAATAGAAAGCTACCTAATACATGGTGTAACGAGAGCGTACATAGTAAGATGGTTCGTGATATCAGCAGTGATGGGAGTCATAATAGGTTCTCTAGTCTGGATACTCGGTAAAGCTTCAAACATAATCTTGAGAAGTCTCGTACTACCAATACTAGGATACTCACCAAGCAAGCCACCACCACTCATCTTTGCGTTCTCCTTCAACATATTTATGAAGATTCTTCCACTACTCATAATAGGTCACATACTGAGCTACATAATTGTCACGAAGATATGTGAGGAGGCTAGAGGATCTGGATGTGATATAGCATTCTACAATTATGCTAATAGGAGATACTTGTTTAGGCTTAGAGTACCATTTATGAAGGTTCTAGCAACATTACCAACATTAAGCTTAGGAGCTAGTGTTGGAAAGGAGGGTCCAGCAGTACTCATAGGAGCAAGCTCAAGCTCTGTTGTAGAGAAGATATTTAGGATGGATCTAAGAGATCTAAAGGTAGCATATGTTGCTGGTGTTGCATCAGGAATATCTGCAGCATTATCATCACCATTAGGAGGAACAGTGTTCGGAATAGAGTTCCTGAGAGTATATGAGATAGAGTTCGAGATCCTGGAGGTCCTCTATCCGTCACTAGTAGCATCAATAGTGAGCTATCTGACTACGGTGTTACTGTCAGGTGGTGTCATATCGCCAGTAATATCTCTAGCAGGGATAACACTTCACTTATCGATAGCTAACCCATGGGTCATATGCTCCTTCATATTTCTAGGAGTCATAGTTGGAGGACTAACTAGAGTATATGCAGAAGTCTATCACCTATTTAAGGCAACGTTCTTCAAATTAAAGTATAGTCCAGTACTACCACCACTAATAGCTGCGATAGCTGTAGCATTCATAGGAGCAACAACGCCACTATCAATAACGACAGGATATGACTGGCTTAACAATCTAATACACTACTTTGCAACATCGTTAAGAAACTTCAACCCAACAACCTACGCAATAATGGTGCTCTTCCTAGTCGTAGTATTTAAGATAATTGCAACATCAATAACAATAGCATCTGGAGCTAGTGGTGGAATGGTTGCACCAACATTAGTAACAGGAGGATACATAGGTCTACTAACATTTCTACTCTTCAAGCTTCTAGCACCTGCAGTAGCAACAAGCAGCTTACTTTCAGTGCTTACCATAGCTGGAGCAGCAACCTTACTAGGATGCGTCTATAGGATACCTGTAGCATCGATACTCATAGTATCAGGAATGACGGAGACCTGGCCATATACTCCACTCATAGCGCTCAGCATGGCTATAGCATACATAGTCACAGGACACTGGACAATACATCCAAAGTTTAAGCATTAGAAAACATGATAGACTTCAAAATCTGGAAACTATTTGAAAACGATCCAAAAATGTTTGAAGTACCTGTAAAATGTAAGAAATGTGGAAGATGTTGTATAGGTACAGAAATGGAACTCATACCACACGATATTGAGAGAATACTCAAACTTGGGTACAGGATAGAAGACTTCGTAATAGTGAAGAGAGGAATAGTAAGATTGAAATGTGTAGATAACAGATGCGTGTTTCTAGACCCAGAAACTAAGCTATGCAGAATATATGAGCACAGACCGATAGGTTGCAGACTCTATCCACTACAGTACAGTGATGGTGAAATATATGTAGATCCTGATTGTCCAGCAGCAGATACAGTACCAGCAGAAGCATTAGAAAAATTCTTACCCATAGTTGAGGCTTTCGTTAAGCTCAGCATGATAACGAGAGAGTGGTTGCTACTCAAGTTTGGTAAGTTACCTGAAGAGAGGTGACCGAACCTAATATTTATACTCCTTGTTCCTAAGATAAGTATGAGAAATAGAAGAGTATATGCACTGCTAGTAATCACTCTAGTAATAATGTGTCTAATAACGACATCGATAGTTCATGCAGAAACGACAGATGTAGCTACTAGCATAATAAAGAGTCTACAGGAGATATTTGAGAAAACTAGCAACACGATAGTATACTCTATGAACACTACTCTGCAAATGATAGCTAACGTTCTCGTAAAGGTATCTGAAGTTCTCTCTATAGCATTAACGATAATTGGACTCTTCCTCTGGTTCTCAAGAATAAGTCCATACACAGGTCGAAGATTACTCATATCTGCAGTACTGTTATTCGTGTTCGCATATGTGTTAAAGCATGTACATATCTAGATGCTGATAATCTCTATATTTCCATCCTCTCTAACAATGATAGCCTTGTTCTCAAGTTTCTCAAAACCTCTACTTCTAAATAATCTATCACCCTCTGAAGAGACCATTGATGAAACTATGTAAAAATATTCATTAAGCTCATCATTAAGCTCGTTCTTAGAGCAGTAAGACATCGTGAATGAATCATATAGTTCACCAAAATTCTTTCGAAGAAGCTCTATGAGTCTATCCAGGTTCACAAATCTTGTAGAGATGGCGATTATGCATAATGGAGCTAGAATCTCTTTATTAGGTTCTATACCCATAGCTCTAGCCTTTCTCTCACACTCTTCATCTCCTTCAGGGCAGTAGATTGAGAGATCTAGAGTAATTATCGAACCTTTATCTGATATTTGAATAATTTTCTGTTTAATGTTCTCATCTATTGAGTTTGTTATTATTTTATCTATCATTGATAGACCTATCAACCTATTATTTAAACTCATGGCGCTAAATATTATGTAATCCGACTTCTTCAACTCCTCTATATCTATGGGTCTCACATATATAAGATATGGAGTACTTGCTTAAATATGTTTGATGTAGACTAGAGCTGACGTATGTTAGAGAGGCTGCGTGCTAGGTTTGATCCGGTACTTAGGAGTATAGCAAAGTACTTATCGATAAATCCTAACTTACTTACTATTCTATCAGTAGTTTTAGCAGTACCATCTCCCATCCTCATGTACTTATACGATTCCAGGGTAAGCATACTAATTGTGATTATCTTATTCATATTTTCAGCTATGATGGACATAATAGATGGAGCTGTAGCTAGAGTTCATGGTAGAACTAGTAAGAAAGGTGCGTTTCTAGACTCTACCTGTGATAGATATGTAGATGCTATAATGATATTAACAGCCTTCATACTTTGTAATGATTTTATAACAAGAATTCTCCTAATTCTTACATTAATAGGCTCATACATCACGAGTTACGCTAGAGCTAGAGCTGAAAGCTTAGGTGCAGAATTGAGAGGTGTTGGATTAATTGAGAGAGGTGAGAGAGTTATTCTTCTCATAATATTCTTCATCATATGTTACATACTTTATAGTACAGAAATCTTCAATATCTTTACTAGAATTTACGTAGGAGCTCTTGCATTGTTAACAAACATCACAGCAGTACAGAGAGTAGTTAAAGTATGTAAAACACTATCTTAAGATATGTAAACCTTAAGGTTTAAATAATGTGAAAACCATGTTAAGCTAAAACAATGGTCAGGGAAGAATGTGTCATAGTATACATAGAAGGTAACAAGATAGCAAAAACAGAGAGAGTGAAAGGAGACTTAATACAGGTAGTGAAAGAATGTGCGAAAAAACTTATCGATCAGTGGGATGCTGAGAACTCAGACTTCATAATACTTAGAGACAATTACACAGTTACGTTAAAGATTCCTCTAAAACCAGAGATAGCTGACATAGCTAAGAAATATGGAGCTAGGAGAGTAGGAGATCATGCTGAGGTAACGATCCCAGTATACGAGATATCTTCAAGTAATAGATGGATTGAAGGTTCATTTCAGGCAGATAATTTCATAGTAATATTCCCATACCTCTCAGATGAGGTTACAGATCAGATAGCTAATGCAGTAATAAGATCATTAGCTGAGGCTAGAGAGGAAGAAGAGCTTGGAGAAGAGGAGCTATAACTATACTAGAGATAGCTTAGTAGCTCCTAGTACCTCGTCAAAACTTATACCTAAAGCATCTAGAACCTGCTCAAGACTAGTTTTCAGATACTCAACATACTTATCGATATCGACCTCATCTATCCTAGCTAACTGGACAGGTTTAACACCATCCTTAGTCCTAGTCTTGACGAAGTATATTATGTCTCCAGGTCCAACATTAATACCAAACTGTTTTAACTGTAATGCTGCTTTAACATGTTGAGGCTTGTTCTTAGTATACTGTTCTAGAGGCTTATTTAGTGACATCCTTACCATGAGCTTGTTTAGTGGAATCTCTCTTCTACGTAGCTTATCGTAGTACTCTTTCACTTTTCTCCTGATCTCGTCAAGCTTAGTCTCTACTTCTGTAATCTTCTCCATACTTGATATTATCTTCAGAACATCTGCAAATGCCTCCTTAACGAAGTCTGGTGTATTTCTCTTCTTTCCTACCATTCCCTTTATATCTAGTGAGCCGTCTGGCAGTATTCCTATGTAATTCTTCTTTCTACCACTCATTGCAACGAGTCTATACGTCTTATCTATGTCAATATCTATTCCTAGAGTCTCCTCAACCCACTCTATCA
Source organism: Thermoproteota archaeon (assembly GCA_013153895.1). Classification (GTDB taxonomy): domain Archaea; phylum Thermoproteota; class Thermoprotei; order Thermoproteales; family Thermocladiaceae; genus JAADER01. The sequence goes on from JAADDN010000123.1 coordinate 28,370, forward strand.
ATTCTTTCAGCTTCTTCTCATCTGGACTCCATATGAAGAGGCTATCAGTATCACCGTATAGTGGTACTAAGCCAAGCTCTAGTGCTTTTATTAAAGTCATGCTCATAGCTAGTCTACCTAGAGCAGTGACAAGTTCTGCTACAGGAGGACAGTAGAGTTGGAACGTCTCTGCACCAAATACTCCATATGAAGCGTTTATGAATACTTTTAGAGCACTCTGAACAACATCGTAGAATTGTTTCAGCACGGGATTACTTGTTGATTTAGCTATCTTCTTATACACGTATACTCTCATATCTCTCAAGATACCTATTATCGTTGATGTTAGGCCTCTCCTGTTATAGCATACCCAGTGTGGTAGATCTGGGTAAGGTCTATTATTCTTCTGAGTCTCGTCAGGACACTTAACGGTCTCGTACGATAAGTTCCATTTCTTTATTATAGATGGGTACAGGCTTGCAAAGTCTACTACACATACGTTTGGGAAGATTCCTGGTACAGGATCGATAACTATTGCACCAAGATACTTCTTACCCTTTATTATAGCCTTAGTAGCTGCCTCACCTTTAACATTTATGATATCCTCCTTCTCAGGTATGAGCCACCCTCTCCTCCTATGTTCATAATACATCATGTTCTTAATCCATGCAGATACTTGACTCCTAGTAATATCATCGATAGGTAGCTTAGAGATCCTACTCAGAAGTATAATGAGCTTCATCACGAGCTCATTATCGTACATTGTCAAGTACAGTGTCAGGAATGCATCTCTAAAGTTATAATTAACTAGCTCAGCATAATCCATCTCATTTATAGGCTTGTCTCTAGGAATCTTCTTCATCTTGACTAATGCTGAAGCTATCGTATCTAGAGTCTTCTCAGCACCTCTATACTTTCCTCCAAAGGCGTAGGTCTCTATTGCTCTAATATTGAAGAACTTGTAGAGGTCAATATGTACTCCAAGCGCTACAGTCATCTCATCTCTCTTAGATATTATAGGTATCTCATCTTTCCTGAATCCGAGCTTTAGTGCTCTATTATATATGTATTTAAGGTCGAAGTTGTCACCGTTAAACGTGACTATGAGAGGATACTGACATATTATCTTGAATAGCTCTCTAAGCATCTCA
>JAADDN010000194.1 GCA_013153895.1 Thermoproteota archaeon
ATCCAGCACTATACGGCAAGTTTGAGCCTAAGGATACTGCTCTAAACGTAGCAATAGATATAGTTGAGGGAAGAAGATAAGTAGGGTGAGTGAAGATGAGTGAGAAGAAGCTTCCTCCTCCAATTCCATCATTAAAGAAGGATCCAATACCTGAGAGTCCCAAGTTCGAGGAGTGGAAGAAGTGGTATGGTGAGAAATTCCCAGAGAGTAGCAAGTGGATAAATGCTAGAAAACTGATGGTAGAGAAGTTCCTACTTGAGGCAGAGTTCATACCTGGAAAGTTCGTAAAGACTAGAGACCTATGGTTCAAGATAAGTCCTGAAGAGAGAATCAAGTTCTTCGTAGAGAGGTTCAGAGAGATGATAAGAAATAACAGGGCACTTAGGCTCTACATAGAGAACTGTACTCACTGTGGATACTGTATAGATAAGTGTCACATGTGGATGGCGACAAGAGACTACCATAACTCTCCTGTAGGTAGAGTAGACCTCATAAGATCGATCTTCAAGTACTATGATAAGATAACTGGAAGACTCTTCAGCAAGCTTGTAGATGCTAAAGAGCTCACAGAGCAGTTACTTGAGGAGTTGTGGATATACTTCCACCAGTGTACAGAATGTAGAAGATGTGCATACTTCTGCCCATTTGGAATAGATACTGCAGAGGTGACGAGAGCTGTTAGACAGATATTTGCAGAGATGGGAATGGTATACGAGTTCGTTGGAAACACTGTGAGATCACTCATGACAACAGGTAACCACATGTTCCTGAATGCTAAAGCTATCAGAGCAGTCTTCGACTGGGTTGAGGAGGAGTTGAAGGAGGAGACTGGTAGAGAGATAAAGATTCCACTAGATAGACCTAAGGCGAAGATACTCTTCCTACCATCATCAACAGACGTGTTCACTAACATAGACACGTTGAAAGGATTCGCAAAAGTAATGTATGCTCTAGGACTACAAGACAAGTACACGTTTAGGTCAGAGGTGTTTGAGGTAGGAAACTTCGGACTATTCGTATCAGACTACCACATGCAGAAGCAGGGTAATAGGATAGTAGAGACAGCTGTAAAGATAGGTGCAGAACTAGTAATATTTGGAGAATGTGGACATGGTTGGAGAGCATTTAAGAACTATGTAATACCTGAGCTAGAGAAACGTGGAATAAAGGCAATACACTTCCTACAGCTAGTAGCATGGGCAATAAAGAAGGGCAAGCTAAAGGTAAGAAAGCTAGACTACGTGGTCACGTATCACGATCCATGTAACCTAGTTAGAGCAGGAGACCTAGTTGAAGAGCCTAGAATAGTTCTGAAGGCAGTAGCTAAAGAGTTCAGAGAGAGAGAACATAACAAGCATAGAACACTATGCTGTGGTGCAGGAACAGGACTATTAGGAGATGACGTGATGCCACTCAGAGTATGGGCAGGATGGCCATCAGTATATGATGCTTGGAAGACAGGTGCACAGATAATGACAACACCATGCTCAATAGATAAAGCACAGTTCCCAGTAGTCATAGAGTATCACATACCTGGACAACTAATGTGTAAAGGAGTCTCAGACCTAGTAGGCTGGGCACTCGAGCTATAAGACTCTCAACGATAGACTATATTTTATTTAAGTTTCCTCATTATCTACATTCTGTGCCTGGACAAGTATATATTATAGGTGTTGGTCCAGGAGCTCCTGATCTTCTCACTCTCAGAGCAATTGATAGACTTTCACGTGCAGAAGTCGTAGTATATGGTAACCTTGTTCCTGACATAATTGTTGAGAAGTATGCTAAAAATGCTATAGAGAAGATAAAGGTAGTCAAGAAGCATAGAAAAGATGCATTAAAGATAGTTATAGAGAAGGCATTACAGGGATATACTGTAGCTCACTTAAAGAATGGTGATCCAACAATATTTGCACATTTTAGAGAAGAGATAGAAGAACTTAAGAAACATGGAATAAAGTATGAGATTATTCCAGGAGTATCATCAATAACAGCAGCTGCAGCAGAAGCAGAGATAGCTTTAACAGACTTCTCGAGAGGTATAAGAGGATTCGCTGTCGTTGATGGTCATGATGAGGATGTTGAGACTATGATTGAGCTAGTTGATAAGCTTGGGATGGTCATAGTTCTAATGCCATCGCTAGAGAAGATACGTATTATAAAGATGCTGAGACCTGACATAGAGTTGAAAGTTATCAGAAACGCTACACTAAACACAGAAGTGTTAGATGAAGTTCCTGAAAAATATGATGGACCATGCATAATATACCTCTATAAGAGAACATGAGTCGCATACTTAACTACATAAGAGCTCTAAGTCCAGTAACGTTTCTCTCAAGCATACTATCCGCAATAATAGGAGCATCAGTAACATACTATGTCTATCATAGCTTAAGCATGGAGAAGCTTCTACTTATAATCATGTTCCTCATACTAATACATTCAGGAATAAACCTATACAATGATTATAGAGACTATATTACAGGTGTAGATGTTGAATATCGTAAGAAGCATGTACTACATAGATTAAACATGATTATAGATCTTGGAGTAAGACCAACAGTAGTTAGAAATATGTCACTAATTTTGACAATAGCCTCAGCTATAGTAGGATCACTATTACTCATAAATATGTCAATACTTCCCGCATTAGTGCTTGTTTTCTTAGGATTAGTCATAGGTCTAGGATATAGTGCACCAAAGATAAGATTAAGGTATAGAGGTATAGGAGAGATAATGGCTGGACTAGCTACAGGTCCATTAATAGCGTGTGGATCATTTATAGTTCTCTCAGACTCTCTAAACATGATTGGAATATTATTATCGTTATTCACAGGTCTCTGTAATGGTCTGTTTACTACTATCATACTTATCAAGATAGCTTTAGCTAGGTATGATGTAGATAAGATTGTTGGTAAGAAGACTCTTCCAGTAGTTATTGGTCGTGATAGAGCTATAAAGCTCAATTATGTACTAACATGCATAATATATATCGTACCCGTAGCATTATATGCTCTAGGTGCTCTATCATGGATATCTCTCCTATCTCTGCTTACTCTTCCTCTAACTTTAAAGTATCTTCGTGGTGGAAAACCTTTCAACCTATTTTTGTCTAGGGTGCTAGTGTCAATATTTATATGCTTGGGATTACTATTTCACTGAAGCTCTAGATGTATTATGAAGATCTTAGAGAATACTTGAGAGCGTTAGAGGATAGAAATCTCGTAGTACATGTTGATGATGAGGTTGATCCTGATCTAGAGCTTGCACATGTGTTGAGAGAGGTCATTTATCGTAATGGTCCTACAGTAATATTTAACAAAGTTAAAGGTTGCTCATGTAAGGCTGTTGGAAACCTCTTTGGGTCTATAGAGAGGATAAACATGGTATGTACTGACGATGAGGTTAGAAGTAGAATTGAAGGTTTCATATCTCTCACACAGGGAAGATTTAGAGGTGTTCAAGAAGTTCTCAAAAGTGTTCAAGAGTTTGGTAAAGTTGGTAAAGCTCTACCTAGGAAAGTATCATCAGGACCTGTACATGAGGTTGAGTGGAGGGAGATAGATGTTAGAAAGCTTCCAGCAATACGTCAGTGGCCTCGTGAGCCATCTAGATTCTTCACGATGGCTATAACCTTTGTCAAACGTGGAAACGTGGTAAACTTTGGCTATTATCGTCTTCAGGTAGTAGATGAGAGAAGACTAATAATGCATTGGATGCCTTGGAGGAGGAGTAGAGAGTTAGGTGAATCTATTGGTGATGAGATACCTGTAGCAATAGTCCTAGGAGCTGACCCAATCACAATGTTGATGGCTGCTGTTCCAATACCTCCACCATTAGACAAGCTTACTCTAACAGGAATAGTGAGAGGTAGAGGATTAGACATGGTTGAAGGAAAATGCTTAGACGTGCTCTATCCAGCAAATGCTGAGATAGTCATGGAAGCAGTAGTTAAGACTAGAGAGCTAGTTGACGAAGGACCTTTTGGAGACCATGTTGGAGTTTATTCACCAGTACTCAAGTACCCCATAGTAGAGATCAAAGCAATATATACTCGTGCTGACCCTATAGCTCCTGTAACAGTTACAGGTAAACCTCTTCTAGAGGATGGATACATGATCACTTTTGGTGAGAGAATCGTGAGATCGCTCATAAGAGCAATACTTCCAGAAGTAGTTGATCTACATATTCCACCTCATGGTCTAGGATACGTATATATAGTATCAATACGTAAGAGATATCCAGGACATGCTAAGAGAATAATGTTTCTTCTATGGTCTCTAGTTCCTGTTCTTGGAAAAATAATCATAGTTGTTGATCATGATATAAATGTGAGGGATATTAATCAAGTAATGTATGCAGTATCTGCACATGTTGATCCTCAGAGAGACATACTAATAATACCTAACTATCCTACAGAGGAACTAGATCCATCAACACCAATCATAGGTCTAGGATCTAAGATGGGTATAGATGCTACACGTAAGTTACCTGAAGAGTATAATGGAAAACAATATCCTGAAGATGTTGAACCTGATCCTGAAGTTGCTAGAAGAGCAGAGGAGATAGTATATAAGATATTTAGAATCTATTCTCACAGTGAAGGGAGGTAGCGTAGCAGCTACATTATCAGCAGCATTAGCATCCTGTAGGAAACATCTCGTACTTACAACACGAGCCTTAACTAACGCATTATCGATACCCACAGTTCATGAGGCAATAGATGAGCTATTAGAGAGAGGATGTAAGATATGTATATTAGTTACACATCCATCAGAGATCAATCCAAAAGTAAACAACTTTGCACTAAGTAAGAGAATACTAGTATCATATATGCAGGATCCAGAGGCAGAGTATGCTATAATAGATCTCTCACCAATGTATATGAGATCAGCAAGACTTAGATTTGAAAAACTTATATCAACTTTAGAGAACATCCTCTTAATAAAGAAGGAAGGTTCAAAAGAGATTAAGAGGCTCACTGAAGAGAGAGTAGAGAACCTTGAGAAGGCTCTTGACGAGATATATGAGAAATGTACATTTATAGATCCTTCAGAATTATTAAGAAAATGTATAGACGTTAGAAACATGTGTGGAGAAATATTAGAAGTATACTCAGCAACACTACCCGTAGAACAGGAGTCTTTCGACACAACATTCCGAAAAATACTGGACGATTATATGAGATTATGGACTAACATAAACATGTTAGAAGAGAAAGTTCTTGAGTATAGGTTCTCATTGTCAGAGAGAGAAGATGAACAGTATAGGAACATTATAAAACTATGTAAGACAGAGCTTAGAAATGTTAAATCAAGTATAGAGAAGGTATCTAAAGAACTTGAAGAGATAATGATGGAAAGAGAATATTATGTAAAGATGTTAGAAGAACTTATAAACGAGTTAAAGCTCCTAACTAAGTGAATGAAAAATACTAATGCTGTCATAAAGATAATTGAAGAGATAGAGAAATGTCATAGATGCGAATTCATAGATAAGCCATATGTGAAGTATGAGCCCTATCTTAAATATCTTCCTGATGATGTTAGGATACTGATAGTTAGTGAGTCTCCTCCTCCAGGACTGAAAGATGATTTCATATACAATTTATCATGTAGAGATAGGTTAAGGAGAGTTCTAGCATATGTCTTAAATATCGATGATAATCATGTTCCAACGTTTCTGAAGATTAATAACATATTTTGGACGACAGCTATCAAATGTAGACCATTAGATAGGAAACGTATAGAGGAGATGCGTAGAAATTGTGTACAAATACTTAGGAAAGAGATTGAGATTCTTAGACCAGGTTTGATAATTGCGTTAGGTAAGGTTGCTTGGAGAAGCATAGATGAGATCTCGCCTAACGTGAAGATTGTAAGAGAGTATCATCCATTATATATATGGAGATTTCAAAGATCAAGGCTATCAGTAATTAAGTATCTATTAATGGGGTCAGGTACATAATGAAAATCATATTAAGGTTCTTAGGAGTTTGAGCATTGTCTTGAGGTAATGCTTTATTTAGAACTTGATAAACAGAGTGATGTTAGATGACTGTTCGTGTTCTTGTTGTTAGAGCTCCTGGAACGAACTGTGATTTTGAGACTGTTCAAGCATTTAGAGAGTTGTCTTGTGATGTTACTTTGATGACATTCTCAAAGCTTGTACAGAATAGAAAGCTTCTACATGAGTTTAACATATTAGTTTTTCCTGGAGGTTTCAGTTATGGTGATTATGTTAGAGCTGGTGCTATACTTGGTAAGAAACTTATTGCGAGACTTGGTACAGAGATAAGAGATTTTCTTAAAAGTGGTGGACTGATAGTAGGTATATGTAATGGATTTCAAATACTTGTAGAAGCTGGTTTAATTCCAGGTACCGATGATGTTAAAGTTGCGTTAACGACTAACGTAAGTTTAAGATATGAATGTAGGTGGACGATACTTAAATATGAGTCGAAGAGCTCACCTTTGTCTAATAATCTTAGGGTAGGCTCTATCTTGAGGATACCTGTTGGACATGGTGAGGGGAGGGTAGTTACTAAGAGTAGAGATGATTTGAAGTTTCTTATAGAGAATGATCTTGTACTTTTCAGGTATGCTAAACCTGATGGTACGTATGCTGAAGAGGAGTATCCTTGGAATCCAAATGGATCTATATATGATATAGCTGGATTACAGAATATTGACAGGAACGTTATTGGTATGATGCCTCATCCTGAGAGAGCATTCTACACATGGCAGCTTCCAGATTGGACTAGGAATAGAGAGCTGGTTTATAGAGAGAAGTTTGCTGATGGTTATCTAATTCTTAAGTCTCTTGTTGATCATGCTTCACGTATCGCTAAATAAGATTATAGTTCACGGATCTATGAGTAGGATGATGTTTATATGTTGCTGTAGGGTAGAATAGTTAAAAAGCTTGTTTGAGAAGTTGTAGTACCTGATAATGATGTTAGCTAGCTCTCCAAGGTTAATATACTCTGGAAAGGCTAAGAATGTGTATGAGGTTGATGATAGGTACCTAATTTTGGAGTTTAAGGACGAGCTAACAGCATTTGATGGTGCTAAGCGTGATAATGCTCCTCAGAAGGGTGTTCTTGCTGCTGCTATGAGTGCATGGTTCTTTAAAGTTCTTGAGGAGAATGGTGTTCCTACTCACTTTGTTGAGTATGATGGTGATAGAAGATTGAAGGTTCTCAAGACTCAGCTGATACCTCTAGAAGTCATAGTTAGGAATTATGCTTATGGTTCTCAGCTTAAGAGAATGCCTCTGTTGAAGAAGCTTCAGAAGTTTTCTAGACCTATAGTAGAGTTTCATTATAAATCTGATGAGCTTCATGATCCTCTAGTTCTTGAAGATGATATTCTTGAGGCTGGTCTCTTAAGTGAGAGTGAGCTGAAGTACATTAAGGATCTTGCTCTAAAGGTTAATGAGATACTTAGCAAGATCTTTGAGAATGTTGGTCTCACTTTTATAGATATGAAGCTCGAGTTTGGTAGGCTAGGTAACAAGATTATTCTCATAGATGAGATTAGTGGAGACACGTTTAGAGTAATTGATAGAGAGGGCAAGCATCTAGATAAGGAGTGTTATAGACGTGGTGCACCTCCTTCAGAGCTGGTGAATAATTATAAGAAGATTCTTGAACTGTTAAACATTAAGATAGAGCCAATAAAGATAGAAGGTAAGTAGATATGACTCTCATAGAGAAGTTTGGCGATGAGCCGCTGGTAGCTATAGTTGTTGGGAGTGAGAGAGATCTTCAACATGCTTCTAAGGCTGCAGAGGTGTTAAAGAAGCTTGGAATACCATATGAGATACGTGTCTTAAGTGCTCATAGAAATCCTGAAGAGCTTGATAAGTATATACGTGAGACTCCTGCTAAGATATTCATAGCTATGGCTGGTCTCTCAGCAGCACTTCCAGGATATATTGCATCTAGAACTGATAGACCTGTTATTGGTGTTCCACTTGCAGTAGCTCTGATGGGTCTAGATGCTCTCTTAAGCATGGTTCAGATGCCTCGTGGTGTTCCTGTTGCAGTTGTAGGTATCGATAATGCTGTCAATGCTGCACTTCTTGCATGTAGGATACTTAAGATTGCTGGCTTAGTCAAGTGTGAATGTAGAGCATGAGGATAAG
>JAADDN010000039.1 GCA_013153895.1 Thermoproteota archaeon
ATTTTTAAAATAACTTCGCTAGCGGCACATCAGAATGACTCAGATATCTACGTAATTATTCTCACTGTAACATTTTTATAAGCTTCCTAAATCTCGAGTATAGTGAGTAATCTACATAGATCTTCATCTCTAACATATCTTGTAGACGTTCAGCCCTGCTCCTCCTCTCCTCTATACTATCCTTCACTACTATGCTCATAGCATTAGAACCAGCACCACTACCATAAGTGACTAACAGTATTCTCGAACCTGGACGTGCTTGATCAAGAACGTTTACTAATCCTAGAAGTGCTGAAGCATTATACGTGTTTCCTATCCGATCTACTACTAGACCAGGCTTAACCTTCTCTATAGGAAAACCAAGTATTGATGCTGCACGTACAGGAAATCTAGCATTAGGCTGATGAAGAACCACATAATCAAAATCATCAGGTCTAAGACCCATCTTCTCCATTAGTCCCTTAGCAGCAGATATTATATGTCTGAAATATGCTGGCTCTCCTGTAAATCCCTCACCATGTGCAGGATATGGACAGCACTCTCTTCTCCAGAAGTCTGGAGTATCTGAACAGTATGAGTAGAAGTCCTCTATCTCAGCACAGACGTTCTCTCTAGATATGATGAATGCTGCAGCACCAGCACTAGCACTATAATCAAGATGTTCACCAGGCTCTCCCTGACTAGCATCAGTAGCAACTACAAGCACGTTCCTATATTTTCCATTCATTACGCTCATAAGTGCTAGAATCATCATGTCTGATGCTGCCTTACAAGCGAACTCTGAGTCAACTGCTTGTACATTATATCTAGCACCTACAGCATCTATGAGTATTGATGCTATAGGTTTAACAGCGTATGGCTTAGATTCAGTACCTACAAGTATCGCATCTATCTCCTTAGGATCTATGGAAGCTCTAGCTAATGCTCTTCTAGAAGCTTCTACAGCCATTGTTACAGCATCCTCATCATATGATTCGACAGTCTTCTCCTCTATTAAGTATAGATCTCTTATCCTAAGAGGATCGTCACCCCATACTCTAGCTATCTCTCTAGTAGTTATCCTGTACCTAGGTATGTAACAGCCCCAGCCAGATATTCCTGCCATGTTCTCACCTTGCTACTCTAGGTCTGAACTTTGTTCCATAACATATTATTCCAACATTACCATCTCTCTTAACTACTCTAAACACAGGTTCAACATCTCTACACTTCTCTAAGTCAGATATGTCTAATACATCTACTATCTGTGATAGAATCCTCACATTATTTACAGAATCTTCAACTATACCTATAATTATTGGCTTCTGCTTCTCAAAATCTTCAGGTACAGAGTGAAGAACAGTATAGTCAAGTAGAGTGAACTTGCTACCTATTAGCTGAATCTTCTCCATATCTCTTGAACCACATACACATCTGAGTCTTGGAGGATAATATGTTCTACCACATCTCTTACATCTAGATGCTTCTAGCCTATAGTAGGATCCTATCCTCCTCCAGTATCTTGGTACAGGAAGCGAGTAGGCTGGCATCTTATTACGACTCTCGTCTAAAGATTAATACGTTACTCGCTCTATCAATCCCAGCTACATCACATGATAGACCAACCTCATGATCACCAACATTGAGTTTACCTTCCTGTAGAAGCTCCATTATGAGGCATGTTGTTAAGTATCCTCCACATGCTCCCACAGTGTATCCCATACATTTCAATCCTCCACTAGCGTTAACTACGATCTTAGATCCAGGATCGAACGCTCCTTCAGCTACCATCTTCGGAGCTTTACCACGCTCAGCCAGTCCTAGAGCTTCTAGACTTAAGATACCAAATATGCTGAACTTATCACAGATCTCGAATAATGTTGGATTAAATTTTGTAACTATGTCTCTAAACTTCTCAACAGTGTATAATCTATCGATCTCTCTCCTATAACATAGATTTACATTACAGCTAGATGATGCACAGTACTCTAAAACGATCTTGAAATCTCTTCCAGGTTCAGATGATAATATTATACATGAAGCACCATCTAGAGGTACAGCAGTATCGAAAAGTCTTATAGGATCAGATACTACCTCAGAGCTCATTATATCTTTAATAGTTATCTTACGTCTCATAGATGCGTATGGATTATTCTGAGCATGTTCATGCATCTTCACGCTCCACATAGCAATATCCTCATACTTATAGTTAAATCTTCTCATATATGCCTTAGTCATCAGAGCTGCTTGTGCTGCAGGAGTCACACCCATATATGCCTCGAACGTTGAGTCACATAAGGTTGACAGGACCTTGCTTGCCTTTGTGCTCACTAGGTCTGCAATCTTGTCTGCACATACTATAGCTATCTTGTTTACCACTCCACATCTTATGAGATCGTATGCGTATCTTATAGCTGCACCGCTTGAAGCATCTCCAAGCTCTATCCTGATGCTCTGTACATCTTCTAGACTAGTTGCCTCGCATATGATGCTTGATGCTAGTAACTGTTCTTCAACTATTCCTGATAATGCTGATGCTAGGATTATCATATCTATACTATAATCACCATCTTTCTCTAAGGCATCAAGGAGAACCTGACCTGCGAGCTCTCTCAACCCCTTATCATAGTGTCTTCCTGCTGTTATTAGTGAGTAAGATCTCACGTATACTTTACGCACATCTCTATATGAGAGAAATCTAATATAACTCTTCTCTCTATATTAACGAGAGGCTGTGGAACCTGTATCTCTGATGGAGAAACTTGTGGATGATGTATTAAATGGGAGAGTGAAGATGCATGAGCTTGAGAAGATTCTTGGAAATGCTAACTCTGCAACATATGTGAGGAGGAAAGTCATAGAGAAGATAACTGGAACAGAACTCAAACACATAGGGTACTATAGTATAGATTTTAACGATGTTGTAGGAAAAAACTGTGAGAATACTATAGGTGTTGTACAGGTACCACTTGCAGTAGCTGGACCTTTAAAGATAGATGGAAAATATGCAAAAGGAAGCTTCTACATACCACTAGCAACAACAGAAGGAGCACTTGTAGCATCAGTAAATAGAGGATGTAAGATCGTTACTGAGAATGGTGGTGTAAGAACAATAGTGTTAGAAGATTATATGAGTAGAGCACCAGTATTCAAGCTAAAGAGCATAAGTGATGTAGAGAGATTTCTACAATGGATAGATGAGAACTTTGAGAATATTAAGAGAGAAGCAGAGTCAACTAGCAGACATGCTAGACTCATAAAGATAGACAAGTTTGTTCTAGGAAACAATGTCTGGCTCAGGTTCAGGTTCAAGACTGGTGATGCTATGGGCATGAACATGGTTACCATAGCTGTCGATAGAGCTGTAAGATACATAATAGAGAACTTTCCTGAAGCAAGACTCGTAGCCTTAAGTGGGAACATGTGTGTTGATAAGAAGCCTAATGCATTAAACATAATCTTAGGTAGAGGAAAGACGGTCATAGCTGAGACAGTAATATCGAGAAGATACTTAGAAGAGAAGCTTAACGTATCTCCAGAAGATATTGTAGAGATAGTTTATAGGAAGAACCTCCTAGGTTCAGCATATGCAGCATCATATGGATATAATGCACACTTTGCAAACATTATTGCAGCAATCTTCTTAGCAACAGGTCAAGATATTGCACAGGTAGTAGAGTCAAGCATGGGGTTCACATGGGCTGAGATAAATGATAATGGTGATCTATACTTCACGATCACGCTACCTAGCTTAGAGGTTGGTACTGTCGGTGGAGGAACTAGATTACCAACTCAACAAGAAGCATTAAAGATACTTGGAGTAGCTGGTCCTGGAGATCCTCCAGGTACTAATGCTCTCAAGTTTGCTGAGATAATTGCAGGTGCAGTATTGGCAGGAGAACTTAACCTACTTATAGCATTTGCACGTAATGAGCTTGCTAGAGCACATGAGAGACTTGGGAGAGGGAAGAAAGAGTGAGCCTTTTACCTTACTAGAGAACTTTAGTGATCTTCTTAGAGGAACCTTGCGAGCTTTACGAGGAACTGCCTTATCTTTGTTACAAGGTTCTCAATGTGCCATACTGGGTTAACGAAGATTATTAATGTTCCTTTTCCATTTATGTCGAAGAACGCTATCTTGAAGTTAGCGAAGTGGAATACAGCATAGTTGAACTTTCCTAACAGCTCATCATTTATCTTCTTAGCTCTCTCAACTATCTCTGTTATTGGTGAGAGGTTTCGTATCGACTTCATTGTGAGAGTGTTTGGGAGATGATGTACTATTGGTGATCCTGAGGCATCGAGCACTACAGCTCCGATTATTGCATCTCCGTCAATGAGCTCTCTGAACATTAGCTCCTTTAGTACTGTTGCTAGTGATTTTTCACTGGTCTTCTTCTCTGGAGAGACATATATGACGATGGCAGATCCCCCAATTAATGTATGGTGGGCTTATTTAAATATTTTCCTCGATGCATTTAACAGCTTCATTAAACACTAACAAGACACAGAGCCTAGGAATGCTTTAACAACCTCAGCAATAGCACGAGCAAGAGGTACAGGAACAGCCTCACCAACCTGATTATACTGGTGATCTCTAGGTCCAAGAAAGACATGATCGTCAGGAAATCCTTGAAGTCTTGCTTGTTCTCTAACTGTGAGAATCCTGTTCTCAAACGGATGAACAAATCTTGAACAACCCATCACTGTAGGAGCAGGTTTGTCAGGATCTAGCTTAACATAGTTCCTATATATACCATCGTGACCTCTAAACTTTAGAAGAGCTTCACCATGCTTTAACTTGCTTATCTTAACCATCTTTCTCTCACTTATCGTCGATATCTCATGATTAGGAATCTCCTCAGAACCTGGTGGAGGAAGATTGCTTAATGCCTCCCTAACTGTGATTATCTTTCCATATTTTCGAGGTCTAATCTCTATGTTACTTATGAATACTCTTCTTCGAATGCTTGGAGTACCATACCTTTCCGCTCTTAAAATATTAAAGTAGATCTTGGAGTAGCCTACTCTAGAGAACTCATACTCTATAGCTGATCGTAGAGGCTCCTTAGCAAGCTCAGGAACGTTCTCTAGAACGAACACCTTAGGCTGAAGCTCACCTACTAGACGAATGAAGTGTAGAGTAAGTTGTCCAAGCTCATCTACGTACAGTCTATCTAGAGGATCAGGAAGTCTATTAGGATTAACACCAGTGAAAGGCTCACAAGGACTACCACCAATCACTACATCTGGTCTCTCTCCAATAAGCTTCAATATATCTCTACCAGAGAGATTTCTAACATCTTCCTGTAATGTGACAGCTTCAGGAAAGTTGAAACTGAAAGTTCTAACACAGATAGGATCATTATCTACACCTAGAACTATCCTGAAACCTGCATCTCTGAAACCTCTACTGAACCCACCTGCACCACAGAATAAGTCAACTACCCTATACACCATAACACATATATAGGAAAGATTAAGCATCTTAAAAATGTTTAATCATGGAGAAAGTGGTCAGAACACCTATAGACGAGAGAGATGTAGAGAAATTGAAGATTAGAGACATAGTGTACATAGATGGTATAATAATAACAGCAAGAGATATGACACATAGATTAATAATAGAAAAGTTAAGAAAAGGTGAACTAGATCCAAAAATGTTTGAGGGAGGAGTAATATATCATGCAGGACCAGTAGTAAAGAGAGAAGGACAAGAATGGAAGATCATATCTATAGGACCAACAACAAGCTTAAGAATGGACAAATATATACCTCAACTGCTAGAGCTTGTGAAAGTAAGATTGATAGTTGGAAAAGGTGGTCTAGGACCAAGATCAGAAGAGGCAGTAAAGAAGCATAAATGTATATATGGAATATTTCCAGGAGGATGTGGAATAGTTGCTGCACAGAAAGTGAAGAGAGTTATAGACGTATTATACTTAGAGGAGCTTGGTATACCAGAAGCAATGTGGATTCTCGAAGTTGAGAAATTTGGACCAATAGTAATAACCGTAGCTCCTTAATACATTATATAGGTTCTAGTATGAGTTTGCTTATGTTTCCTTCTTTCTTGAAGTCTATTCTAAATAGGTAATGTTTGATATGTGTCATTCTTGCTTTCTTAATGGCTAAATATCTTTCAAGCTTCTTCGTCGTCTTTATATCACTCATCCAGGTCTCCATGACCACGTCAGCAATATGTTCAACACCGAATCCGAACATGCTTTTCGTAGTCATAGCATATTGGCTAGTTAGGAAGGCTGTGATATTTGATCTATGGTAGGCAAGCTTAAGCTGATATGAGTATCTACGTGCCATCGCTGGCTTATCAACCCAGAACGTAGACATAGAATCAATAATCAACCTAACATGCTGCCCCTTCTCAACCTCAAGCAGCTCATAAGCCTTATCTAGAGCGAATACTAGAGTATCAATACTCCAGGGTACGTATGTCTTCTTTGTCTTAGTAGTCTTACTCTTCTCTGAACTTAACTGTTCCTGTAATGCAAATCTTGCAACTCTAGATAATCCAAATAGGTCTATGACGACTATGTCAGGAGTCTTGCTAGGTTTCTCGAATGTCCATTCACGATCTGCACGATCCCACTGTATTGCTTCTGCTAGATTAAACACATTATACTCATCGAAATCCATTCCGAACTGCTTAGCCTGTATTATGACATCGTAGAACTCTTGCTCTGTCGTGACGTATATGACCTTATCACCTAGCTCTAGACCCTTCCATGCGAAATGTATAGCCATTATGCTCTTACCAGTACCAGGCTCACCACCAACAACAACCCACGAACCCTTAGGTATGCCGCCTTCAAGCGCCTCATCAAGCTTATCTATTCCAAATGGTACTCTAACAATCTTAACCTCCTTAACACGCGTCACCGCAGTACTCTTCTGAACCTGCTTCACAGTACTCTTCTGCTTCTCCTCAGCCTCCTCCTCCGCCTCTAGCTCAGCTTCAGCCTCTTCACCTTCCTCTGACTCTTCCTCGGTCTCTTCCATCTCTTCCTCCTCTTCTACATCTTCTTCCTCTTCTTCGTAATATGTGTAATAGTTCATGACCAGTCTCACTATTATACTGTTCTTCTCTCTTAAAAATCCTTGGTTGCTTTTCAGAAAATGTTTTTAACCTCGTCAAACAGCTTGGACTAGAAATGAGTGAAAGCTTTAAGCTTCCTCGTACTTTGCTGATACTAGACTATCTGCTAGTTGCTACTAACATTGTTGGATGGGTCATAACATTGATGTACTATCACTATGTTTATACTCTACATGAGAATCCATTACTATGTCATGGTAATCTCTTTGGATTACAGATAAATTGTGCAAAAGTTGCTACTAGTCCATACTCTTACGTTCCTCTTCCTGGAGGTGTTAAGGTTCCTATAGCTCTCATAGCTGTTGCCTGGTTCTCAACTAAGGCAATACTCTGCATATACTACATACTGTATGATAGAAGGCTTATAGATGCTATACTCATACTCTCAGCTATTGGAGTACCACTGATACCTTACCTCTTATATATAGAGCTAGTTGATGTACATGCCTTATGTACTTACTGTACATTCCTACAATCATTCATAGTTATAACACTCATAGTTGCTATAGAGATAAAACTGTACATGAGAAAGATGAAGTTGAGCACTACTCTACCTGTCAGTACTATAGGTCTCTCAGGAGAGAAGAAGAGCTAGAACAGCTTTAGCAGTATGTAACCTATTCTCAGCCTGATCCCATACTACGCTTCTCGATGACTCTAATACTTCCTCAGTAACTTCTTGACCTCTCTTAGCAGGTAAGCAGTGCATGAATATTGCATTATCTCCAGCAATCTTCATCACTTCCATACTTACCTGATACTTACTGAGTTCTCTAATACGTTCTTCAGCCTCACTTTCAAATCCCATACTAACCCACACGTCAGTATATACTACATCAACATTCTTTACACCATACTCTAAGTCCTCCGTCATGATTATGTTACCACCACTCTTCTTAAGATCCTCTTGAACATCTCTGAGAAGCTTCTCATCAGGCCAGTATCTACGTGGTCCAACTATCCTGACTTCCCATCCAAGTTTAGATCCTATCACTATGAGACTACGTGCAACATTACAATTACCATCTCCTACAAATGCGAGCTTTATATCACTTAACTTACCTTTGATCTCCCATATTGTTAATGCATCAGCAAGTGCTTGTAAGGGATGATATTTATCACTTAATGCGTTTATTATAGGAATAGTACCGTACTTAGCCATCTCTTCAAGAGACTCATGTCTAAATACTCTAGCAGCTACAGCATCAACATATCTAGATAATACTCTTATAGTATCTTTAACAGGTTCTCCCCTACCTAGCTGAAGTTCACTTGGATTACTGTAGATCACGTTCATTCCAAGCTCTAGTGCTGCAACTTCTAGACTAACTCTCGTACGTGTGCTAGGTTTCTCAAATATGAGCATTAGAGTCCTACCCTTAAGAATATCTAAACATCTAACACCAGAGTAGTATAACATTTTCATCTCTCTCGAGACCTCTAACATTCTAATTATCTCTTCACGAGAATAATCTAATAATGTTAGTAGATGCCTCCTCTTGAAACCTCTCAGACTCATGTTAAGATGAGTGATAGGAGAGATTAAAGATTCATCATCTCCTTTAACACAGATTCAACAAGCCTCTTAGTTCTACTATCAATAACTTGAGAACCAACTGAGCTTAATATTGACTCAGCAAGCTGAAGATCTCTCATATATGAATCATAGTAAGCTGACCTATATTTCAACACTAGATCCTTCTCATAGCTGACACATCTCAGTACTTTAAACACCTTCACATAATTTATCTTACCCTCTGGATGAAATATTGGAAGACCCCTCATTTCTGATGTCTTATTATCAAGATATATCACCTCAATATAACCTCCAAGACCTAGAACCTGACGTACAAAATCTCTTATAGATCTCTTACTTGAGACATCAATACATATCCTAAGTTTATGTGGTGCAAGCTCATTAGCTATCTCAGAAGCCTCCTCAATAGTGAGATTCTTCTTTACCCTCCACACTACTTTAACACCATATAGTGAAGCTTCATCAACTATGTCCAACATTTTCTCAGTATCTTCAACATAGTCTAATATTACCTTCTCAACATCTAGATAGTCTAGTAAACTTAGTAGTCTCTCTACTATTCCTCTTTCTGATACCTTTGAAGCACGTATATACTCTACTCTATCTTTAAGAACATCTTCAAGTTCTACAGCTATTAGTGGAATAAATTTCTCAAAGTCTTCTGAGGTCACCATCTTTGAGATATCTAACTCTACTCTACTAGGTGTTAATGTTCTAAGATGTTTCTCAATCTGCTCAAGATCTTTTAATCTTCTCAACGATAATGATATTAGGAGTCTCATACCTCTATCCAGGAACCTCCTCTATAGACGAACCTATGAACCTTCTCGCTAATTGAACCACCTTTAAGCTCTATTAACTTCACTTCTAGACCATTCTCGTATAGTATGACTATCATCATTGATGGTATACCACTACCTCCTCCACCTCCCCATGCACCTGTTAGTGATCCAGGATTAAGGTGTAGAACGTTCTCAAAAACTCTAATTAATGGTGAGTGAGTGTGACCACTAATTAACACATTTACTCCGAGCCTCTTTGCAATCTCTGTAAGCTGTACTATGTTCCCCCTAGGACGAACCTGGTGACCATGTATTACTCCAAACCTTATTGGAGCTATCGGGTGCATGAAGGTCTCATGCTCAGGTAGTGATAGGTAGTCCATGTTTCCTTCTACAACATATACAGCTCTTCCTAATGTTCTGAACCATCTATACACGTCCTCATCTGTGAAGTCTCCTGCATATACTGCAATATCGAAAGGTTTCTCGCTCTCTATGATCTCTAGAAGCTTTGGAGGAACCTCGTCAGCTCTATCATGTATGTGTGCATCTGATGCTACAAGTATCTTAACTCCCTTGCTCATCTTACTCTACCTTGTGCGAGTAGGTATCTATAGTTATCTCAGCAATATCGTAGCTGTATGCTAGGAATCTTCTTATGCTCTCTATGAGGAGTATCACGTATGTTAGTAGCTCGTTAGCCTTAACCATGCATAGAGGACAAGCATGCTTCATCAAGTTATCTACAAGCTTAATGCTGACTTTACGTAGCTCTAACCTCTTCTCAAGTATCTCATGTGCTCTATCAACATCCTTCTCTACGAAGGACTGTGTAGCTTCTCTAAGTACGTAACAGGCTGAGTGACCTAGCTCTGTAAGTTTCTGAAATACGTCACTACTCAAGCTCATGGAGACGTTTATTGAGAGTATCGCTTTTGATAGATCTATGACACGTGTAGCATGATCACCACATCTCTCTATCGATTTTGCTACTATTAGAGCAGCTATGAGCTCTCTTGGATCTTCTATCTCAAGCTTGGTTAAGAGCTTCTGATTAAGTACTCCCTGGTTAACTAGCCTATACACTAAGAGGTATAGTCTATCTATCTCCTCGTCCTTCACGCTTGAGTCAGGGATCTGCTCTATGACAGCTTCCTCTCTATCCGCCATTAGTAGTCTGAGTCCTTCTCTCAACATGTTTATGGCCATGTTACTCATTCTCTTCAGTATTCTACGTATTGGAAGCTCCTCTAGGTTCGTTAAGAATCTAACTATCATCATGTTGTATCTCTCATCAACGATCTCAGCTCCAGGAAGCTTCTCACGTATGAAGCTCTTCACTACCTGTTTTATTCCTGGATTATCGTCCTGAAACTTCACTATCACTGAGGTTGTTCCAGATAAGTAGAGGCCCATGAGTCTACGTAGTGATCTTGCTAACTGTGATGTTGATACGACTACCTCTCGCATAGATGATTCTGATACTCCCTCCTCATTTTGTGAGTATGGTTGTATAACTATGCCATCTCTACTCCTCTTCAATATGACTACATCACCAGGCTTGAGTCCGAGAAGCTGTACCCACTTCTTAGGGATAGTAACAGCTACTGAAGATCTTCCGAGAAGCTGTAATTTACGAAACTCTACATCCTCAATAATATCTTCAGATACACGCTCTTCACGAGACATCTCTCACTTCTAGAGTATGTATAGCCTGCTAGTTTATAAGTATATAGCATTAAGATAACTAGTGTTAGAGAGGTTACTTTAAGTCACACCTACAAGGAATAGAACCACATTTCGGACATCTTCCTGGGTACTTTTTTAGAGCAGCGCTCTCCATATCTATACCTAGGAGATTACATAAGCTTGCTAACCATGCTAGAACATCTGCAACCTCCTCCTCTATGTTCTCTCTATCGTTCTTCATTATTGCTCTAGCTAGCTCACCAACCTCCTGTACTAGCCACATGAACGTACGTTCAATTCCTCTTCTAGAGTCTCTCTCGTAGTATAGTGCTCTCATGAGCTCTTGAAACTCTCTTATCGTGACCATATGGTAATAGAGACCGCAACTGCTTTAAACTACTTGCCCATACAATAGCTTGAGTAGATGAAGATTGACTATCGTTCACTAGGTCTCAAGGTAGGTCTAGAGATACATGTACAGTTAGAGTCACCTAGAAAACTATTCTGCGAGTGTCCACCAGTAATAAGGAATGATGAACCACACTTCAGAATAGTTAGAAGACTTCGACCAACATTAAGCGAGCTTGGTGAGGTAGATCCAGCAGCATTATGGGAGTTCAGGAAGAGGAAGACCTACATATATGAGGGATATAGAGATACTACCTGCCTAGTAGAGCTTGATGAAGAGCCACCACATGATCCTGATCCATTTTCTCTAGAGACGGCACTTCTCGTAGCTAAGATGTTTAACGCAAAGATATTTGACGAGCTGTATGTTATGAGGAAGATAGTCATAGATGGATCAAACGTGTCAGGTTTTCAGAGAACAATGCTCATAGCTCATGATGGATTAGCAACATTTTTCAACTATAAGGTCCCAATATGGACGATAGCTCTCGAGGAAGATGCTGCAAGGAAGATACAGGAGACAGAGAGCTACATAGTGTATAGGCTAGATAGGCTAGGTATACCACTGATAGAGATATCTACAGGACCATTAACATATAGTCCAAATGAGATAGCTGAGATAGCTGCATGTATAGGATACAGCATAAAACTTACAGGAAGAGCAAAAAGAGGAGCAGGAACAGTAAGACAAGACCTCAACGTATCGATAGAGAAGGGAGCTAAGACAGAGATCAAAGGTATACCTGACCTCTCACTCATACCTAAAGTGATAGAGTATGAAGTTCTCAGACAGCTCAACCTACTTAAGATAGCTGAAGAGCTCAGGAACAGAGGAGTGAGAGAGGAGGATATAACTGAGGATTATGTAGAGATTACAGACATCTTCCAGAACACTAAGTCGAAGATGATCAAGAAGATAATAGATGAGGGTGGTAAGATAATTGCTCTCAAGGTTCCTGAAGGATTTAGAGGACTATTCAAGATCGAGGTTCAGCCTGGAAGAAGATTTGGTACAGAGCTTGCAGATTATGTGAGAGCTTGGACAAGTCTGAAAGGTATATTACATAGTGATGAGCTTCCTGGATACGGTATAACTAGCGATGAGGTGTCTAAGATATATGAGAGAACTGGAGGTAGACCATTCATAATTGTTGCTGGAAGTAATGAACAGGAGCTTCTTGATGCTATAGATGTCCTAGTTAAGAGACTGAGACAGGCATTACATGGTGTTCCTGAGGAGACTCGTGCTGCAAATCCTGATGGAACGACAAGATTCATGAGACCTAGACCTGGAAGTGCAAGAATGTATCCTGAGACTGATCTTAGACCAGTTAACTCTAGGAGATTGATAATCATAATTGAGAAGATGACTCCTGAGACGATAGATAGGAGAGTTGAAAGATATGTATCTATGGGCGTGAGCAGAGAGCTGGCAATACAAGCAGTAAAGTCACCTCAAGCAGAGCTGATAGATAGGTTAATAGAGAAGTATGGAGGTAAGGTTCCGCCAAGCATAATAATATCAACAATATTGATGACCTTGAAGAACCTTCAGAAGGAGGGTGTAGATATATCTAAGATATCTGAAGAAGATATTGAAGAATGTATAAGACTTCTCGCAGAGAAGATCATAGTTAAGGAAGCAATACCAGAAATACTTAAGCAAGTAGCAGAAAAGAACATGAGACCTGAAGAGATTGTTAAAAAGCTTGGAATTAGAAGACTAAGTTATGAGGAAGTTCTTGAACATGTTAAGAAGATTATTGAACAAGTAAAAACTAGAGATTTAAATAAACTTTTAGGTGCCTGTATGAGAGAGCTTAGAGGAAAAGCAGATGTTGAAGATGTTAGGAGAGCTATAGAGGTAATATTATCAGGAAGCGGCTAGCAAAGTGCTTAATTCTGTTATATATCTAACAAGTAGTACTACGTCACCTATATCTAGCCTACCATTACCATTTAGATCACAGTTCACTGGAGGTTTAATATGACTCATCACGTATCTTAATGCGAGTACTACGTCTCCAATATCTATCCTACCATTATGATTGAAATCGCAGAATAGGTAGCTCGATACTACGATTCTGCGAGTTATTGCTTTCTTTAATGTTTCCATAGTCTTATTTGAGTACAATACCGCACTTATTGATAACTCTTCAACTCCCCTAGAGTAGGAGTGTACTCTCAATATTAGTAGTGGTGTCTTCATATATGGTACACCATTGAACCTCAAGCTCACGATGATGCTACTTGCATTAATCATGCTCCACTTAACGTTCTTCTTGATGATGCTTGGAATCTCTACACTCACAATCCTGACTAGTGAAGGTTCTCTTAACATTATCTTGATTGTTCCATTAGTTAGCGATGTACAGTTCTCAAGGTATAGTATCACTATCTGATCTTTTCCAACTACGAATGATGGTGGTGTTAAGAGCATTAGTTTACAGTCTTCTAATGATCTTACTAGTCTTATTGTTACAGGTATCACATGCTGCTGAATCTCGTATTGTAGAGGTATCTTCTCTATACGTGGTATTATGAGAAGTATTGTACCATTTTCTACAGTTATGAGAGAATTATTACCTTCTATGAGTGTTATTCTTCCACTTCTTGCCTGATAGAGGTATGTACGTACGGTGTTAGTACTTATGAAGAGTCTGTAATGTCCTTTCTCGGCAATATTTATCTTCACGTATAGTGGCGCTCTATACCATACGTATACTGTCAGCTTCGTGTTGTTCATGTATATTGGTCTAATCTTCAATTGAGGTTTAGGTGGGAATCCTCTGAGATAGTCCATATATGCTTCATAGAGTAGGTTTATGATTCCTAATGATGCTGATGGACTTGAGGAGCCGTATATTGTTCTCATAATGTCTGGAGTTATACCTTCCTTATTAAATATGTACCACATGAGTGGAGCATAGATGTAGTATGATAGGTAGCTTAGTGATTCACAGTAGTCTTCGCATGACCACCATGTTCCTTGTCTGATCATGCATCTTCTCATACATCTCTCATAGAGCACGTACCATGCCCATGCTGGATCATACCTATACCATCTATAGTGGAACCAGACTCTCGCCCATCCTGCTAATGATGGAAAGAGAGTTCTTCCCCACACGAAGTATGGTGCTGCTACTGCTCCACCCTCAATAGTCCACCAGTTCTCCTTCCAGTACTGTAGGAAGGTTGAGTTTCTCATGTAGTAGGTCTGTGCTGAGTGAAATAGCTCGTGAGCTACGACATCTTTCAAGAACTCGTATGTTGGTGATGGCATGCTCATGTTGACGGCAACTACCCACACGCATCCAAGGCTTGTTCCATTCTTCAGGATATAGAATTGAGGTACTGTTACTCCAAGCACTCCACTACCTAGAACATTCAGGTTATACGTCATTATTATGAATGGTGGACCAAGGCATGGATATGCTATCCTTATTCCATGACTAAGATACCAGTTCAATACATGCTTAACATATTCTACAAAGGTAGTGAACGTGTAGTTCTTAGGCTCATTAACAGCAGCTATCAGAAATGGACCGTAAGTCACAACATCTCTCTTTATATCTCTCACACATACTATCTTAGATAGCATAGTGAAGGTATTTCCAACGTTTCCAATAGCAATATAGTATGAAGGTCTCGGCACCTCAACATTTATGAAGAAGAGAGACGTCTTGTTTGGGTATAGTATCACCCTCTTCTCAAATGTCTTACATTGTGACGTAAAGAAGTCACATACATATACTTTAAGAGTAGTATTCAACGGTTTTGAAGAGTTTGTTACATATTTCACTACTATACCCATCTTAAATGTTCCAGGTTGAACTACATACGTCCTTTTTACAGGTGCTATGAATATTTTTGCATATGCATGTGCTATAAGTGTTGTACAACATGTGACTACTAGTAGTAGAATGAGAAGCACGTTCCTGATTACATACATGTTTTTCAGAGACATCTGAGATCCTCTATATGAGGACACTATTTTTAAAAGCTATACATCACGTTAGATATGGTATGTCTAAGCTTCCTATACTAATAGCAGTAGCTATAATCGTAGCTATAGTAGCAACATCATGCGTAATACTGCTCGGAAACAGTCATGCTAGAGAAAGCATAAATGTTAATGCTTTAGCAGAGAAGTGCATAGTCTTGAGAAGCATAAACAAGTCTATGATAGCTGTAGTAGCAGTACATGAATGCTCATACTGTAACATCGTTAAGAAGAGAGTTCATGTTTACGAGATAATGCTCATGGAGAACAACAGGATAGTATGTAAGAGAGATGTAGATATACCACTCACGTCTGGCAGCGCTCTAATATATCCACCATGTATGCCAAAGGCTCCTGGAGTATATAAGCTATGTATCAAGCTTAGTACTGGAGAAGTAATGTGTGAGAATAATGCTCTTCTCGTGATAATGAGCTAAATATCCGAACGATTATTACTGTGTGAAAATATCTTTAAATACTGATCTCTAGGAAGTTCAGTGTAATGCCTACTGCATACATAGTCACCGATACGCTTGGAGTAGTCGCGCTAGATGAGGAGGGTAACATCATAGATAAGGTGCTCTATGAAGGTCCTGATCAGGTGATTGCTCAGAAGCTCACTAGTATAGAGAAGGGTGAGCCAATACCAGAGATAATAAAGCTTGTAGAGTCTGTGAAATCTAAGGGCTATAATGTACTTGTCCTAGAGCATAAGGAGCTTGCTAGAAACCTAGCATCAATGTTCAAGGACGTTGAGATAAGAGCAGAGATACCTAGCAAGGGTGGAGACATGTTTAGAGAGTACTTCGAGAACAGGTACATGAAGGAGATGTATGGTATAGAGAACTTCTGGGATTATTATAAGAGAGTATTCGACATAACAGTACTACAGACAAGACTAAAGTTGAGGAAGGTTGCAGAGAAGAGAGACCTATTCATAGCTAATGCAATAAGCGCGGTAGATGACTGTGACAAGATGATGAACCTCATGGCATCGAGATTAAGAGAGTGGTATGGACTACACTTCCCAGAGCTTGAAGAGCTCGTTAGAGATCATAGAGACTATGTTAAGCTACTTTACGAGCTCGGTCATAGATCGAACTTCACTGTAGAGAACATTAAGAAGGTTCTACCAAACATATCTGAGGAGAGAGCTAGAAAGATTGCTGAAGCAGCAGAGAAGAGCGTTGGTGCAGAGATGGCGGAGTTCGACCTAGAAGCTATCAGAGCATACGCTAAGATCTTCATAACAGCAATGGAGGCTAGGAAGAAGCTTGCAGAGTACATAGATGAGGCAATGAAGGAGGTTGCACCAAACATAAGAGAGCTAGTAGGATCATTACTTGGAGCTAGACTCATAAACCTAGCAGGAGGACTACTCAAGCTAGCACTACTACCTGCATCAACAATACAGGTACTTGGAGCAGAGAAGGCACTATTCAGAGCATTAAGAACTGGAGGTAAACCACCAAAGCATGGAGTGATATTCCAGTTCCCTGAGATATTTAGAGCACCAAGATGGCAGAGAGGTAAGATAGCTAGAGCACTAGCAGCAAAGTTAGCAATAGCAGCTAAAGCTGACGCATTTACAGGAAACTTCATTGCACCAAAGCTAAAGGAGGAGCTAATGAAGAGGATACAGGAGATAAAGACCCTATACGCTAAGCCACCCCCAAGAAAACCAGAAGCAAAAGCAAGACCAAAACCAGCACCAGCGAAGAGAGAAGGAAGAGGAGGACCACCACCGCCACCACCATCAAGAGGAGAGAGAAAGCCAGCACCAAAGAGGTAATTATCTAACTAATGTTTCCATTTCTAAATAATGTAATAGAATACTTAAGATCTCTAACAGGAGGTGGACTACTCTTCATAATATTATCAACATATGTAATATCTTTCTTATCAAATTGTATACCATACCTCACAGTACCGTATCTCGCATTAATATTTTTCTATGCTTCACTTTTCCCAAAGAATATTAACATAATCTTACTCATAGTACTCATATCTAGTCTAGGAGCAGCAATGGGTAAGATAGTTGTCTATCTTATAGGAAAGTCCATAAGAAGATTCATAATTGGGAGAGTATCTGAAAAAGATATAGAACTATTCAACAAGCTTGCTGATAAGGGAATATTCTTCGCAATATTCATCTTTGCAGCAACACCACTTCCTGACGATGTACTATACATAATTGTTGGAGCTTTAAAATATAGTCCTCTAAAGTTCTTCATAGCTTGTCTAGCAGGTAAGATCGTTATTACAAGCTTCGTAGCATTTTCTGGAGAGATTGTTGGTGAAATTATTCCATCAAGTTTCGTTATTGTTGCATCAATAGCAATAACAGTGATAGTTATACTCTTCATGAGGAGGATTGACTGGGAGAAGCTTGTTAGAACTATGGTTGAGGAGGGAGCTTATAGAACATTAATGAAATTTGTCTCTAATCCTAGAGAGTTCTTGAGAGAGTCAGAAACTCCGGTTCCACATCATTAATCAGAGTTGGCAGGCCCACATCATCCTCTCATACTGCTCTAGCAGCAGACTCTATATCATCAACGTATACGCATAATGCTTCTGCTATCTCTTTCTCGCTCATGTTAAGCATTGGTGATATATCTAGCCTCATTATTGTGTAGTATTCTCTACATCTGAGTAATACATATGCAGCCTTCTCCTGCTTATCAATGAGCATGTATGTACAGTAATTGACTAGCACTAGATCCTTACCTAGCCAGACCTGTCTATTACTCATTATAGCTCTTCTACATATCTCTTCAACTCTCCTTATGAGCTTCATGAATGCTGAGACATCTCCCTTCTTAGCATCGTCAATTAGCTTCACTATGCTTTCACTCATTTCTGTACGATAGAAAACTTTAAGACTATCTTATAAAGCTTAATTTACGTGTACAAAATTCTTGAACTTGATACATATGCAGGAGAGCGTAATTCTAGCAGTAAGCTCTGCTGAGGAGCTTGTTAAGAAGATATTTAACGTCTCTACGGTATATGTCTTTCGTACATTTGGAACTAACTGTAAGGTGTTTGGAATGTTTCTTCTAGCTCCTGGAAGATTAATTAGAGAACCAGCATCAGTATGCGTTTATGCTAATATTAGGGGAGAGCTCACATATGTTACATCTCTATCATTAGAAAAGTTATCGAATGTGAAGAGAATGTCTAAGAAGGATATAGTAATGATGTTAGATATGTATAATCCACCATGTGTGAGTACTGTAAGATTTCTATGCTATTTGTCGGATATTATTGATATAGATCTTAAGAATATGGATTTTGCATACTCTTTCGAGATATATGAGGAGGTTTCTGAAGATAATTATGCATATATGATATATAAGTCACATGACTTAGACCCAAGAGCAGTATCTAAGACTGTGATAGCGATGATACTCATGAAGCTCTATCTTGAGGGGAAGATTAGTAAGGATAAGATTATCGAGTTATCGCGTGATATCGAGGAGAAATTAAGAATAGTATGATATCGTGTTAATATGTTAGATGTTTGAGGTAGAGTTAAAGTACAGAATCTCACAGGATATCTATGACAAAATTATGAGAGATCTATCATCAAAATGGAAGTTCTTGTACGAGGTTGAGGAGCGTGATATATATCTAGCACATCCTTGTAGGGATTTTGCAGAGACTGATGAAGCTCTGAGAATTAGAGTAGAGAGAAAGGTTGGTGAAGTTCCAAAGATAATTTTAACGTATAAGGGTCCTAGAGTGGGAAGCGAGGGAAAAACTAGAGAGGAGATAAGTACTGAAGTTAGTGATCTAGATTCTTGCTTAAGAATATTTGAGAAGCTAGGTTTTAAGAAGGTTATAGAGATATTGAAGAGGAGAAAAGTATATTCAAGAGAGAATTATACATTAGTTTTAGACGATGTTGAAGGTCTTGGTAAGTTTATTGAGATTGAGTGTGTTACTAATAGTAGAGATCTAGTAGATGAATGTGTTAGAAATATTAAGAAGATTGCTGAAGAACTTGGACTAGATGAATCTCTGATCGAGAAGAAGACTTATCTTGAGCTCATGCTTGAGAAGAAACCTCTTTATTAATCAGTTAAGATAGATATAGGACGTGAGTAACAAGGCGTCTTCACAGTCTTCACAACCTCAAACTCAGGAGAATGATATGAAGTTTAGCGAGATCGTGAAGGTTCTAGAAGCTATAGAGGCAACTACTCAGAGAACAACAATGGCTAAGCTTCTAGCTCATCTATTACGTAAGTGTCCTCCTCAGGTTATTGATAAGGTAATATACTTCATACTTGGTGATTTAAGACCAAGTTGGGAGGGTATAGAGCTTGGTGTAGGAGAGAGACTTACAATGAGAGCATTATCATATGCATCTGGTATACCTCTAAAGCAGATAGAGGAGCTATATAAGAAGCTTGGTGATCTTGGAGAAGTTGCTAAGAGAGTCATAGCTATGAAACAGCAGAAAGCTGCTCAGCAGGGAACTATCCTAGCATTTTTGCAGTCTGGTAAGCAGGTTCAGAGAGAGTTAACGATAGGTAGAGTCTATGATACTCTCATGCAGATAGCTAAAGCTACAGGAGAAGGTGCAATGGATCTCAAGGTCAAGCTACTTGCATCATTGTTCAGTGATGCTAAGCCAGAAGAAGCTAAGTATATTGCTAGGTTCGTGGTAGGTAGACTTAGGCTAGGTATAGCAGATATGACCATCCTTGATGCTCTAGCAACAGTATTTAAAGTTAGGAGAGAAGATCTAGAGAAGGCTTATCACGTATATCCTGACCTTGGATACATAGCTAAACTTCTAGCAGAGAAGGGACCACAGGCCCTCCAGGAGATAAAGGTGACTCCAGGAATACCTGTACAGCCCATGTTAGCTGAGAGATTAAGCTCAGCGAGCGAGATTCTTGCTAAGCTTGGAGGAGTCGCATTATGTGAATACAAGTATGATGGTGAGAGAGCACAGATCCATAGGACTAAGGATGGTAAGATAAAGATATTCAGTAGAAGACTAGAAGATCTAACACATGCTTATCCTGACGTTGTGAAGTACGTAGAAGAAGCAATAAAAGCAAAAGAGTACATTGTTGAGGGAGAGATAGTATGTTATGACCCAGATACAGGAGAGTTCAGACCATTTCAAGAGCTCATGCATAGGAGGAGAAAGCATAATGTTACAGAAGCAATGAAGGAGTATCCAGTAAAGCTCTTCCTCTTCGATATAATATACGTAGATGGGCAAGATCTAACAAACCTACCCCTGATAGATAGGAGGAGAAAGCTTGTTGAAGTATTTACACCAACAGAGAATGTTGAGATAGCTAGATGGAGAATACTTGACTCAGTTGAGGAAGTTGAAAAATTCTTCCATGAAGCAATATCACAAGAATGTGAAGGACTCGTATGTAAGAGCGTGAAGATGGATGCAATATATGAGATGGGATCAAGAGGATGGTTATGGATAAAATATAAGAGAGATTACAGAAGCGAGCTCACAGACACGTTAGACCTAGTCGTAGTAGGAGCATTCTACGGTAGAGGAAGAAGAGCAGGAAAATATGGTGCGCTCCTAATGGCAGCATACGACCCAGACACAGACATGTTCTATACAGTATGTAAGGTAGGTAGCGGATTCACAGACGAGGACCTCGTAAAACTTCAACAGCTCTTAGAACCATATAAGATACCTCATAAGCATCCTAGAGTAGTAAGCAAGCTTGAACCAGACGTATGGTTTGTACCAGCAATAGTGTTAGAGATCGTTGGTGCAGAGATAACTCTAAGTCCATTACATACCTGTGCAATGAACATGGTTAAGCCAGGGTTTGGACTTGCCATAAGATTTCCAAGATTCACAGGAAGATATAGACTTGACAAGAAACCTGAACAAGCAACAACGGTTAAGGAGATATATGAGATGTATCTTAGACAGAGGAAGATAAAGATAGCTGAAGCTAAAGCCTAACTCTGCTGTCTATATCTCCTACATAGGTACTCGAGAACCTTAATGATCTTCTCAAGCCTAACATTATCACAGTTCCATAATCTTAACTTCTCTATCGTACCATCATCACGAGCAACAACCTCATAATCAAACATGTACTCCTTCTCAAGTTCTCCCTCTCTGACACGCTCCATATCCTCACTCTTAAACTTCTCTAGAAGATTCTCCTTAACATACTTTCTAAATCTCCAATCATCTTTCTTTAAAGGAAACTTCAACAGAATCTCAACATATTCATCAGATCTAGATACTTCAAGACACTTACTTAACCTCTCTTCAACTTTTCTTCTCTCAATCATGTATTGTTCTGCTGTTGTTATTGAGCTTGTTCTTAATATGGTATCAATAGTTTTTAATAGTTCTTCATAAAATCTTAAACGATTTCTTAATATCCTTATCTTCCTCTCTATAATCTTCCTCATCCTTAGAAGTCTTTCAATTTGTTCTTCACCGATCCTCACGGATATACCATAAAAAGTATAGTACGTATAGTATTAAAGGTTTGAAGAAGACGTGCTCAGGATAGGAGCAATAGGACACTTGAACATGGACATATATGTGAAAGTTGAAAAGCTTCCAGACCCTGACTCACGAGAGACATGTAAAGAACATTACATATCTGTTGGAGGAGCAGCAACAAACTACTCAATAACATTATCAAAGCTAGGAGTAGAATCTCACCTATTCGTCTCCAGAGGAACAGACATCATAGGTGATCTACTTGAGAACACTCTAACAAATATGAAAATTATAGTACACTCAAAGAAAGTTAGTGATCACACAGGAATGGTAATAGTCATAGTAGATGAGAAAGGTATAAAATATATGATAAGTATACCTGGAGCAAACAAGTTTTTAGACATATCTGAAGATGATGTAGAGATATTGAAGAAGTTAGATCATGTACATGTAGTAGTATCTGAACGTGAAGTTCTTGAGAGAATATTAGAGAAGTTATCTGACTTGAGAAGCTTATCGTTAGGATTTAGAACAGAGATTGCCAAGCTTGGTGTAGGGTTTTTGTTAAAAATATGTAAGAATTTTAGAATAATATTCTTAAATAAGCCTGAAGCAGAACTACTCTTCTCTACTAAAGATCTAGAAGAGATTAAGAGAAAGTGTAGAGAGATTGTCGAGAACTATGGAATATGTGATGAGATTGTTATCACGTTAGGTGAGGAGGGATCAATAATATATGGGAGAGGAGGTATAGAGCTGATGATTCCAGCATTTAAGGTTAATGTAGTAGATACTACAGGTGCCGGTGATGTTTTTGCAGCAGTATACACATTTTCGAGGTTAATAGGACTAGATTGTTCTGAGTCAAGTATATTTGCTTCAGCTTACGCAGCTTTGAAATGTATGAGAAGAGGAGCAAGTAATGTTCCACCTGTTGAGGATGTTATAAGTTTTCTTGATAAACAGGGTTATCATGCTATCTCTAATAAGGTTCGCAATATTTTCAGTAAAAGAGTAAATTTATAAATATTTACAGCGTAATAATACTCGTAACGTTGATGCCGACCTCTAACGGAGCTCTAAAGGACTGTGAAGGACCAAGATGTCCAGAGTTTCGATGTCTTAAGAAGTGTCTAAAGATAGTTAGACGTGGAAAAGAAGTACAGGTAATATGTACGTTAACTAACGACGTCTGTATAGGTCCTAAATGCCAGTTTGCGTCCTGCATGGCTAGAGCATTAACCCCAGATGGTAAGTGTCTGAAGAGCAGGAAGGAGGAGGGTGAGAGATCTCCAGAGCTTGACATAATAAGAGAAGCTAAGAAGCTTGAGAAAGATGTTGAGAAGGTTAGGTCTAAGCTGAAGAAGATAGGTCTAGAGGACTACCTGTGAAGGTGAGCTAAGATAGATGTAGTAGTATTAGCAGCTGGCGTTGGAAAGAGATTGAGACCACTCACGTTAATAACTCCTAAGCCTCTAGTCCCATTATCAAAACGTTGGAGTAGTCTACTAGTGTTGTTAGATTCTATAGAGAAGCTTCTTAGAGAGAATGAGAGGATATTCCTCATCTTTGGCTACTGCTGCGAACCTTACTATAGGTATCTTAAGTATAGGAACGTTAACGTGATTGTTGATGAAAGATTGAGAGGTACTGCTGGTCAGTTGAGACCTCTAATAGATAATTTCAATATAAGTGATGCATTGATTCTAAATGGTGATCTATTAATATCTGATAAATGTTTAAGAGAGATCTTTAATAGAAGTAGAGAAAGTAGATCAAAGTTCATAATCTTCCTACTTAAGAGAAAATTCAAGTATGGTGTTATAGATTTGTCAGGTAAGACTCCAAGATGGATTGAGAAACCTAGTTTTCTAACTGTGACAGGTATATATAAGGTAGATATGTCACTCATGAAGAAGATTCTTGAAGAGATTGGTAAAGATCATGTTGATATGAATGAGGTTGTTACTTACCTACATGAGAGTGGTATTGATGTTGAGTATGTATGTCTTAACTGTGATGAAGATGATATTATAGATATTGGAACTCCGCTTGATTTCGTTAAAAGTCTAACTTTATTAAATAAGGATGATATTTATGTGACGTCTGCGAGGTGATAAATATGTCGCATAGTGCTGTATGT
The DNA here is from genome assembly GCA_013153895.1 of Thermoproteota archaeon. GTDB lineage: Archaea > Thermoproteota > Thermoprotei > Thermoproteales > Thermocladiaceae > JAADER01. The sequence continues at coordinate 24,125 of JAADDN010000039.1, forward strand.
CCTGCTCTTAGGAAGGAGGGAGAAATATACATATGTAGTTTCACAGGAAAGCCTGTTAATCCATACGCATGGTACTGTTTTCTAGATTATGTAACATGTCCAATATATATTAGACATAGAGGATCTAGCACTGTAGTAGAAGCAAAACCTGAAACATCAACAGCAGAGGCGAAGGTTGAGGAGAAGAGAGAGACCTTGGAAAGTAGAGAGGAGGCTTTACCCACGATTGAGGTTAGGCCTAGTGGTGAGTATGAGGATATGATAATGGAAGATCTTAAGAGAATAATTGAGGAGTTTGAACGCAAAGTCTCAGAACTTGATAGAAGATGGAAAGAGTATGAAGATTTTGTGAATAATGTTAGAACATTATTTGATAGAGAGAGAATACTTGTTGAACATCATTTAGAACTTCTTAAGAGAGTGATATCAATGTACGAGCTTGATCTTAAGGAGCTTGATTATAGGAGAGATCTAGGTATATTAGATGATGAGCAGTATAGTAAGCTTAGGGAGGAGATTGAGAATAGACTTGCAAAATTGAGGAGGGAATATGAGGAGCTTATACGTAGGTTCGAGTATGTTACTAATGGAGTACTATCACACGTGAAGAAGCTTCTGACAGTAGTACCAACACCTGAAGTTGGAAAGCTGAGAGTAGTATTGATGAAGCTTGATGAGCTTCTTAGAGATGGTAAGATCAGTAGAGAAGTCTATGAGAGACTTAAACGTGAGCTTGAAAGTCTATTAAGCTAGTTAGAGTACTAGTGATAACATGTCTGTCACAGAGCTTGAGAAAAAGCTTAACACGTACATATCAGCTATACAGGACTTCGTAAATAGGAAATATGAGGAGTATAGGAAAATGCTTGAGAAAGTATCTGAACTATGGATGGAGTATAAGAGAGCTGTTGAAGAATTAAAGAGGAGATGGGATATCGATAATGCATTAATATACTCAAAAATAGAGGAATTGAAAAATGAGATGGATCTTGCAAAACAGATGATAGAGATGTTGAGAGTTAAGAGAGAACTAGAGATAATAGACGAGGAGACCTACAGCTCAGGTCTAGCAACATTAAACGAGATAATATCAAGAATAAGCTCACTATACGAGGAACTGAAGCAGAAGTATGATGAGATAGAGAACAAGATTAAGGAACACTGGATAAGATCCATAGATACGATGGCCATAAGTGCTGAGAAGATTGACATGCTCCTACAAGAGATAGAGAATGCTAGAAGTAGAGGTGAGATAGATGAGACAACATATGAGAGACTCATCAGAGATCTAGAAGTTCTGAGAAGGGTTGTCCAAGCTCTCGAGATAATTAAGTCAACCCCACGATACTAGGGTTGAAAGATTATGCGAAGTCTGCTGCAAGATCTCTCCTACTTGCAAATTCAGCTCTTCTTCCAGGATTCCAACTTCTGACAGGTCTATAATATCCAACTATCCTTGTCCACTGTTCAATATTCTTGCTTCCACATTTTGGACATTCCCATAATATTTCCGTGCTCCTGTACCCACAGTCGAGGCATATGCTCTGAGTTGGTGCATAGCTCATATATACTATATCAGTATTTCTACATATCGTCAATATGAGCTTCTTAACCCTATCCTCTGGTACAGGTCTATGCACGAATATGTGCTTCATTACGCCACCCGTAAATAATCTCTGAGTCTCTGATTCAACCTTTATCTGAGTCTCTAATCTCCAGGTTGAGTATGGTGGTGTATTCTGACTAGTGTAGTATGGTTCCTTATTTCCTGTGTATGGATCAACACCACATGGTATAAACTCTCTATACTTAGGATATCTCTCCCAGTCTAATCTAGCAAACCTGTAACTGCTTGATTCTGCTGGTGCTTGCTCTAGGTTGTATAGTACTCTATCTTCTTCCTCAAACTCTTCAAGTATCTTACCCATGTACTCGAAAGTTCTCCTATATACTGATATCACATCTTTCACATATTCTCTACCGTCAGGACTTATCTCCCTCATCCATAGTCTAGGCTCATTAAGCACTATTGCAGCATACTCAGCCATTCCAGTCACTGCTATAGTATTGTAGTAATATTTGAATGGGTCATACTCATCTATGTATAGTCTTGTTAATGGGTAGTATCCTAACCTATGAAGCTTCACGTATCTTGCTCTCAGAACGTTAAGTACTTCTCTTCCAATAGTCATGTACTCGTATAGTAGCTCATCGATATATTTCTCAGCATCTCCACGCATTGATGCTTCAATAGCTATTCTTGGTAGATTTATTGTGACATATCCTATGCTTCCAGTGCTTGGTGGTAGAGCCCATACTCCCCTACTCATATGTAAGTACTCTGCTACTTTCCTCATATCTGCTGTCAATCTACAACAGAAGCTGAATATTCCTGTTCTATCACTAGTTAAGCTATTTAGGAAGTAGAAACTTCCACGCTCAGCTACTGTTCTCCAGAACAGTCTGGATAGCTCTTCATCTTCCTCTATGATCTTTATCCAGTCTTCAGTAACTATGACTGTCGGTATCGGGAACGTGTTATGTAGCATGAACACGCTTGCTAGAAATGTCTCACTACTAGTCGTGAAGTCATAAACATATCCATTGTACGTTACCTTCCTAATCTTCACTATCTTGCTCTTCATTATGAAACCTGAACCATCTGTACATGCTGATGCTAGTAGCTCTTTGACACGTCTCTCAATTATTCTTAATGGGACATCTACTATGTTTATCACTATCCTGTACCTGCCACTCTTCAATTTCTCAACCTTGAATGGTGTTGCTAAAGTCATCAATAGGTACGTGGTAGTCATAAATAGCTCTCTATTACTCAGCTCTATTGTTACATAGTCAGGATCCATACGTCCATATAGGTCAGATACTGCTCGTAGAGCCATGACTCTCGCACTCCATGGTGCTCTAAATATGATGTCAGGTATCCTCTTACTGACATCTCCTCCTATAAGTATTCTTATAGGCTCTATCACGAGCTCTGTCCTCACCCTAACCTCTATTGTTCCTCTATCCTCTCTCTTCCTAATCCTAGGCTCAATATTGAACACCTTCTCTATTGCTCTAGCAGTCCTCTGAGCAATCTTCTCCTCCTCAAGTCTAAACCTTATCGTTAACTCATAATCACCTTCATCCCTCTTCTTACTAAAGCTTCCACGTAACGATACCATCGTTAGTAGGTAAGCTAGCTCATCAGAGAACTCTACTACTGCAGGAATCTCATACTTGGACCCACTTATCCTTATCTTATCATCCTTCGTTAGAGCTCTAGGATCAACCTTATCTAACCTCATTATCTTACCATCACTGAACTTCACATATAGTCTGGACACTGCATCAGATCTCTTCAGCACCTCTGCAATGTTGATCTCATTCAACTCCTCTCCCAGGCTCGGTATAAATAATGTTCTTACAAGAAACTCTCCTACCTTGAGCTCACTAGCCTTCTTACATACTATCTTATCACCATCCCATACTAAGACTGAGTGAGAACCAGTCACCTTAACTGTGAACCCATCCTCAGTCTCTATCTCATATAGCTCTCTCTCCTTATGCCTCACCAGGAACAGTACTCTCTGAAATATTGGTATCCCATGTGCAAGTCCAATAACCTCGAAATCTATTCCCACTCTAAATAATGGTAGTATCTCGTATCCTGCTCTGTTTATGACAAGCTCTCCATACTTCTCAAAGAACTCATCAATTATGCGACCTATCTCACACACCTTAACCTCATTACCAATCTTCACTATAGTGTACTCATCACCAGCAACACTGAAAGGTCTACCATAAGCATCACCTTCAAGAAAGACCTCACATAGAGCCTTCAGAACTAGCTTAGCCTCCTCTAAATAGTCACCTAACCTTCCAACTATTCTACCACCTACATATGCTGGAGCATTATGATACTCCTTCACGCCCATCACTAGCGTTATGTTGCTAAATGGTGTCTGATATCCTGTTCTTGTAGTATAGTTTAGGTTATATATGAACCTCTGCATACACTGCTTAACCTGTTCGTAACTTAACTTATCATGAGCTACGAAAGGTGCTAAATATAGGTCAATAGCGTTCAGACCTATAGCTCCAGTTCTCTCCTGAGACATCATCATTATGAAGTTAGCTAACTGATCAACAGCAGAATCAAGATGCTTAGGAGGTCTAGACGTCACGTTAGGCGTTATCAGACCCTTCTGCAATATTCTTGCAGTATCTACACCACAACAGTAAGGAAGAAACCATCCACCATCAAACAGCTTATTTATATGCAGCCACCCCTCCTTATGAGCACGAACAGCTCTAGGAGGTATATACTTCAGAACCTCCTCAAGCACGCTCTGCTTAGCAATATACCAGAACATGGTTATAGCTGACTCATTAACATTAGCATTCTCCCTAACAAGCCAGTTAGTCCTGTTAATGTACTCAAGTTCTAAATCTACTATCCTACTCATCGATACTCGATAACTAATTTACCTGAAACAAATATAAACCCCATTAACAATAACAGGAAGAAGAACATATAAGAGACACTACTTAAAATATCTCAGAGGGATATAAAAACGTTTACGCGAAAGATGATGACTACCCCGACCCCAGAAAAGATGAAGAATGGTATTACAGCTGACGCAAGAACGCATATAAACATATAAGTAAGACAGTGAAGATACAGTATGAGAAGAAGTGCTTGAAATAGAGATAGAGAACTTTGGACCAATAAGAAAAATAGAGAGTCCTGATAATAGAATGAGAATAAACGACTTAACACTATTCATAGGACCAAGCAACACAGGAAAATCACTACTAATGAAATTATTATACGCAATAACAGACTCCATAAACGATGCAGTAAAAGACCACATTATATCACCATTCCTCACATCAAGTCCTCACGTAAGAAACTACATACTTGATGTTCTAATTAACTTAGGTACAGAAAATATACAGGAAATACTAATAGATAAGGATAAGCTTGAAAACTTTCTATATAACTACCTAAATGAAATTCTAAAAGATACTAAGAAAGAGGTAGAGACAAAGATTAGAAGAATATTCTACCCAGAAATCATTAAAGGAAAAGTAAGAATAATAA
>JAADDN010000103.1 GCA_013153895.1 Thermoproteota archaeon
CTAGATCTAGCTGTCCTAGCTCTTCTAAGTTCTTTATGAGTAGATTGTAGAGTATTCTCATTAATGTTGACATTAGAGTAACCTTATGATGTAGATATACCCATTTATAGAGATTGTATCTCGCTATTATGAATCCTTCAAGTGAAGGTCTAGCCTTCTCATTAAATGCTATGAGAACATCTTCAGAATCTCTCTCTACTATCTTCATGTTTGCTAAAATTCTCTCAACATCTCCCAATGTTATGTTAGTACTTACACTTGCACCTGTAAAATATAGGTCTCTCAACATGTAATCTACTCTATCTGCGTCTAACGTACTTGATAGAGAACTATTCAATAGTTTTAAAGCTCTAAGAACGTTTTTACTATACTCACGTACTCTCTGTAGATCATTCTTCATACTTTCTAAGGTTGCTCCTATTCTCAAGATCTTGTTAAATACTTTTATGAATAATATATCCTTGACTAGGTTTATATCGATGTTAGGTAGTTCTTCTCTAATTATTTTAATTAGATCTTCATTATATGTTAATAACATGTATGTTATAAGTTCATGTTCTTTAGCAACATATAGAGATAATGCTATCTCCCTCAACCTTGATAATACTTCATCACTTATGCTGAGGAGTCTTCTCAAATCTTCTCTCGATTCTAGCTCTCTCACGAGGAGGTATGCTAAGTAGTTCTCTAAGCTGTGTGAGAAGGGATAATGCCCAATATCGTGTAATAGTGCTGCTATTCTAAGGTTCTGTAATATATATGAGAATCCTTGATCTCTCAGATTCAACTCTTCTAGTAAGTTACTAATTATCTTCTTAGCTAGATCTCTCTCTACTAATACTTGAAATATCTTCGTTACCAGATGTACTACGCCGAGACTATGTTCAAATCTTGTATGTCTTGCTGTAGGGTATACTAGGTGAGCTAGTCCAAGCTGGTTTACGTATCTTAATCTCTGTATGAATGCGCATCCATCAACAAATTTTACCTCATCCTCTGTTAACCAGATCCACCCGAGTACTGGATCCCTAACCTGTTTTGAATATTTTAGCACGAGTCCTTTACTTATAATGTAGTGAGAAGGTATTTAGTTTTTCTCAGCTTAGCTCAGCCTAATCACCGCCTCATTGAAGGTCCAGCTCATCACCTGTAATTTCGTAAAGATGCATCATTTCTCAGGCCGAGAGACCCCTCCTCACGTATCGGCTGTGCTGGGACATTATACTAGGCGTGGAAAAGCTTTATAAATATGTCTCTCCCAGTCTTACATGGTAGCTGAGGAAGCCGAGGCGGCTTCCAATGAGGCTACCTGACGAGCCGCGGGGATCTTACATTTACACATTCTCATAGAGCAAGGTTAATAGGAGGTTCAGCAGATTTTTAAGATGCATGGTCAAGATATGCCCAGTATGTGGAAGACCTACAGATAAGCTCATTGATGGTCTATGTGAGGAGTGTTTTCGTAAGAGTAATCCACTAGTCAAGGATCTTCCTAGAATTGATAGATTGACATTCAGAGTCTGTGCTATATGTGGCTCAGTCCTATATAAGGGCAGGTGGACTAGGAGACTCGACGTCATTAAGAAGCATATATCAGACCTCATAAAGACTAGAGGATTGATAACCAAGATCGAGGTTGGTGACATAGCTCTTGAGGAAGGTGAGCAAGAGGTTGAGGTCAAGATCTGTGGTAGAGCTAGTGAGAAGCTTAGTGAAGAGTACTGTGAGACCTATAAAGTCTATGTTAAACTCGTACCTGACGTATGTCCAACCTGTAGAAGCATAGCTATGGGTAAAGAGAGAGCTCTAATACAGGTCAGATATGTAGGAGAGAGATATAGTAAGGAGGATCTGCTCCTCGTGAGACATATAATAAGTCAAGTCTTAGCAAAAAGCGAGGAGGTTCAGAGAGGAGCTGTAATAGACATAGAAGAGTCGAGTAGTGGATTTGACATAAAGTTGACTAACAATACCATAGCTAAGGCGATAGCATCAGCAATACATAGAGCATTTCCAAGTAAGATGATTGAATCTCATAAACTAGTAGGAATGGATAGAAGCGGTAGACCAATAACTCGTCTCACAATAAGCATTCATGTACTTAACGTGAAGAAGGGTGACGTTATATCGATCGATGGAAGAGGAAGATACTATGTCCTGGCAGTATCTAAAAATAGTATATATCTGAAGAATCTAGACACACGTGAGAACGTAAGAATGAGCATAGGTGAGATATTGAAGAAAGATGTACGTAAGATAAATATAGAGACGGGATATGGAAGAGTAGTAAGAGAGAACGATAAAACGTACGTGGAGTATGAGGGAAAGATTATAGACTTAGGGTCTAGAGATATACCTGAAGGCTCACTTATAAAGGTTGTAGTACTTGATAGTAAGGTAATACCAATAGATGAGGAGATAATAATTGTCGAGTGAATAAAATGATCGAGGAACTATTCAGAGATAGGAACATAGTAATCTACAGATCAGTATCTAATCACTATAGAACAAACACATACATAGTGCAGTCAGGACTAGATGTGATGATTATTGATCCTGGATTCGATATAACTAGGAAGTACATGGTCAAGTACATATATGAGAGATATGTGAAATCATGTGAGAATAAGTACATATTCAACACTCATGGTCATCTAGATCATACATGCTCAAACATGGATTTTAAAGATCTTGATAAGTCAATAATAATAATGATACATAGGGCAGATGCCTACTTACTAGAGGACTATACTGAGCATGATTTAATAAGAGTGACATTAGGACTATACGATTATGCTCCAGAACTATTTGGATCACGTAGACATAGTCCTGACATTCTACTTGAAGATAAGACTAAGATAAGGATTGGAGATCTAGAGTTCGAGCTCATACATGCTCCTGGACATACTATGGGTAGCTCTGTACTATACTTACCTGAGCTAGATATAGCATTTACGGGAGACGTTATCCTTGATGGAGGCATAGGAAGAGTAGATTTACCTCACTCAAATCCTTCAAGAATGGTATCCTCAATAAGGAGACTACTGAACACTTTCACAGATGTTACATTAGTATTTCCAGGTCATGGAGAACCCTTTAGATTTGGTGAACAAAGATCAACAATAATTAATGAAGTTGAGTCACTGATCACCGAGACTCTCGGTCTTGAGTAGCTTGCTCTCTCTTCTCAACTTTATCAACACAGTATGGACATACAGACCTGAACATACATTGAGAACATTCAGAAGGATCTCGAGGAGATGTCCAGTTTCTAAGTAACTCTACTACCTCAGTATCAGTCATAGGATCAGTTATCTCAAACTCATATACCTTTCTAGGAGTTATATAGAGTAGATACCCAATCTTCGCATCTGTAAGCCACATGTACATCCTGACTTGTTGAACATGTTTATGCTCTGGCTCCTTAACAGGATGACCAGTATATTTCAACTCTATTATCTTCCTACCATCATAATAGTCAGGCCAGCCATTTATGATATATCTCACACCATCAACCTCAACCTCCTTAGAATATATTTTACAGTAGCCAGCACACTCCTCAGAAAACACTACACCGAAACCTTCATGAAGAAGCATGCCTATTATAGATGATGGAGAAATAATTGTATTCACTATAGTATATGGTAGAGACCTAGTAAACATAACCTTACTCCTACACTCAAGAACCTCATATACAGCAAACTGGTTCTCTCTAGGACCCTGAAAAAGCCAGCTAAAATACTTATCTATATAGTATCTTGCAAGCTTGCTTAGAAGCTCATGAGTAATCATAACTCACATATTAAGTCAGGTCAAACATTTTTAAACATAAACTCTTTCTACTCTCTAAAAATAAGGTAACTCGATGATCAGACTAGTAACAGGAGTAAAAGCTCTAGATCTAGTATATGAAAAAGTTAAGAAAGAAAAAGGAATAATAATAACTCCATTTGAAGGTACATACACGATATTTAGAGAAATTAAGATAAGTAGTTCAACAATAAAACATATATTACTAACACTAATCTTAAAATTATTTGAAATAGATAATGAAGAGTACTCAATAATTAGAGAAGCATTAAAGGAATCTGAAACATTAAGAGAGTTCTTTACAAGACTTGAAGAACATACGTTTCGAGATACCAATCTGAACTATCTAATAGACCTATACCATGATATTGCGTTAACAAAAGATGAGGAAAAAACTAAAGAAGAGTACTTAACAGTTCGTACCTGGATAAGTGATCCTCAGTTAACGTTCCTAGCCATAGTTGCTCTCTTAAGTATCTTAAAGAACTGTAGTAAAAGTTCTCCAGTACTTCTGTATCTTATAGATGTCGAGAATGTCTTAGATATATTACTAATATTTAGAGAATACAACCTGTACATTTATTCTCTTAGAAAGCCTATACATCTAGAAAACTTTGATGAAATATATCTATATAACATTCCTAGGCTGGTAGATAAGTATGGTATCGTTAAGATTTACTATGATAATATTATTAAATGTAGAGAACCTTCTATGAATATGATGTTTACTGAGCCTAAGATTGGTATGAGGTTGATAGAACTTGATGATATATCTAGAGAGATACTCTCCACACTATCTGAGCTAGGATTTATGTCTCTAAATGCGCTTCGTGAGAGTATTGCTCATCAGTTTGGTGTAGATAAGAATGTTGTTGATTCTTGTGTTCTTAAGCTTGAGAGGCTTGGTCTTGTCGAGCTGAGGTATCTTTCTGATGGTAGGGTTATTGTTCTACCTACTCTTATGGGTCTAGTTAAGGCTAAGAAGTTTTGTTGATATTTTCTCTTCGGAGAATGTCATCATCTCCTCAAGATACCACTCTAGTACGTAATCGTATTTTAATGCTATCTTTCTAGCGTAGTTGTATGCTTTTTTCCAGGAGTCTGTCTTGTATACTATTTTCCATCCCTGTTTAATAAGTTCTAGGTCTCCTCTTCTTCCGCTTATTAGTACTCTTCCCTTAATATGGTTAATGTATACTCTAAACATTCTACGTATACTTAACGTAGACTTACTTTTTAAAGTATCGCAAAAGATTACTTATAGAGAGGAATAAAAGTTTCGGGGTACTCTTTCATAATTCAACGTTACTAATCATTTTCTCTATAGAATCAACATACTTGAATACATCGTCTGGAAACACTAAAACATATGTGAGATCTCTACCGAAAGTGTTCATCGCATGCTCTAGAGCTGCAATTACGGCACCACTGCTGAGACCAACTAGGAGACCTTCTTTTCGTGCAAGCTCTATTACTCCTTTTACAGCATCTTTCAATCCTATCTCGAACACGTGATCTACTATGTTGATCCACCTAGGTCCAGCTTTTATGGGCTTCATTCCAGGTATATGATCATCTTCTCTACATGCTACTCCTATGATCTTAATGTTTGGAAACTCCTCCTTAAGTGCTCGACCTATCCCACAAATATGACCGCTAGTACCTATAGCTGCTATAAATATGTCAGGTTTCTTAGATATTGTCTTAAGCTGTTTAACAAGCTCTCTTCCTGTATATATGTAGTGAGCTTCTGGATTTAGATCATTCTCAAACTGGTCTGTAAAACATGCTTCAAACCTGTCTGCTAGCTCTCTACATAGTTTTATCATGTCCTCATTATTTATCTCTATATCAGTCTCTATGTACCTCGCTCCTAGTATCTTTAGTATCGTCTTCACATATCTTTCAACTCTTCTAGGGAGAAGTATCGTGACATCTATACCATATAGTTTTCCTAGTATTGATAATGCTATACCATAGTTTCCAGATGTTGCATCAAGAATTCTCCTACACTTACCTTTCAAGTTCTCTATCATGTATAGTGCAACTCTATCTTTTATGCTTCTACTTAGAGGATTATAGAACTCAAGTTTTGCCCACACGTCCCCAAAGGATTCTAACCTCACTAATGGTGTAGGCCACGATCTCTTAAGTAGATCAAGTACACTATAGTATACTTCTATCTTCTCGAGTTTTTCTGATGATTCTTCTTTTGACACAATATTGATCTCCCGTAGGTATAGTGCTAGAGAGATAGTTTAAGTGTTATCTCATGATCTCACTATCTTCAGTCTTCTAATCAGCTTGCTGTAGCATTCCTTCAATTTTTCTACATCTCTAGCATGTATTAATCTTATATCGTCTATCTCTAGCAAAGTCATAGCTAGCCTATCAAGACCCATGCCGAATGCAAGTACTTTACACTCTCTAACTCCTGCAGGATATGTTACTTCTGGTCTAAATACTCCACAGCCGACGAATTCTACCCATCCAAGCTTCTCATGCCATATGTATCCTTCAGCTGATGGACAAGTGAAGGGGAAGTAAGCTGGCTTGAACATTACCTTTTCTATTCCAAGCTTCTTAACAAAAGTCTCCAATATTGAGAGTAGGTGTTTAAACTTTACGTTTCTACCAACAACTATACCATCAGCCTGATAGAACTCCATAGCATGCTTAGGATCGAGAGTCTCAGGTCTGAATACTTTTCCTATAGTAAATATCCTGTACTCTCCTTCTCCTCTCTCATATAGTGCTCTTATAGTTACAGCAGTAGTCTGAGTTCTAAGAATGAGTCTTAATGCACGTTCAGGAGACCACTTGTATCTCCATCCTCTACTACCTGTCTCCCAACCATCCTCATGAACTCTACGAACCTTCTCTAAGAGATCTACAGGAGGAGCATGACCCTGTACTGGATGTTTTATGAAGAACGTGTCATGTACTTCTCTTGCTGGATGATCTTGAGCTTGAAAGAGAGTATCGAAGTTCCAGAACTCTATCTCACATATTGGTCCATGAACCTCCTCGAACCCAAGCTCAACAAATATGTCACGAATGATCTCTAGGAACTCTCTCATGAAATGTGGAATAGATAGTGGAGCTTCAGGAACCTGTATATTTAGATCAAACTCCTTCAACACAACTCTACTCCACTCACCACTTCGCAATATCTCAGGTGTTAGCGCTGTTATGACCTTAGCTGGAACTATCTTACCAGATGATAGAAGGTTCTTACAGAGATCTGTTAGTTCTATTACGATCCTAGTTCTCTCACGTATTCTAACAAGCTTCCTCTTCTGAAACTCTTGAAGAACCTCAGGAGGCACATTAGACGCATCTAGCGTACCAACATTCTTCAACTCTTCCAAAATCTTCTGCTTTCTTAGCAACCTCTCAACAACCTCGCTAAGAGTACCTGAGAACTTTATAACTCTGCCCTCTACCTTACATAATCCACTTCTGACAAGATTGCTCAATATTATACTACACATCTTCTCACTAAACATCTCCCTACAACACTGAAGAACATCATCTAAAGATATCTCAGAAATATTAGGACCATACTTCTCTTTAACATAATTAAGCAACCTCAGCTCAGGAAGACCAACCTCAGAATAATTCAACCCCTCATCAGTAAGCTCAACGAGCTTAATAGTGCTACGTAAAGTCCTAATAAGACCCCTAAACTCAAGCTCTCCCAATATCCTCATCAATGAACTAACATCACGACCAACAGTAGAAGCAACCTCATCAACAGATACACACCCCTTCTCAAAAACAATCCTCAATATATTAACATACTCCTCAGGCAGCACAACAACATCTCCACTACACTCAGAAGATATAACAAACCACCAAGAAGAAGAAACAGAGAGAACAAAAATTTAAAACATACCTTCCCACATAAAAAGTAGAGTGATGACCAGAGGATTATGCAGAACAGATGAAGACAGGGAGTACCACTGACCAGATCTTAAAGGGTTTAGAGACCTCTTCATAAAGCTCACAAGGTACCGTAAGCGTACGAGTTTATAAAGAACTTAAATACGCGAACAGAAGGGTATAAGAAAGAGAAATATAAGATTTATTGTTTCAAGACTTTAACTAATGTTCTTAAAGGTGTTTGTATGGGTCGTATTATTCCGGTGCTGACGAATATTGTATTGTCTTTCCAATAGAGTATGCTTTCTGCTCCTCCTTTATCCCATGTTACGATTATGGTAACGTTCTTCAGCCTAATTTTTC
>JAADDN010000069.1 GCA_013153895.1 Thermoproteota archaeon
TAATCATTATGGCTATCATAGATACTAGCATAGAGATACCTAATCCTAGACCTACGAGCACTACTGATCCAGCAGTAATTAGACAAGTATAGACTATGTATGGTAACAGTCTAAATATTCTACCAGTATTATCAGACATATAGTTGAGCAGAATGATCAGCTCCTCAGCATCAGGATCTCTTCCACTTCTCTCTATTTTCCTCTTTAGAAGCCTGATAAACTTCTTTAAGCTAGGTATCTGTCTGATCCTGTATCTCCTAGTGACCCTACTGAGAAGTTCTTCTAATCTTGTACTTACTACTAGAAGCTTCTCTCTAGATAATGTAAGTATCTTAATCTTTCCTAGCCTCCTCTCAACATTATAGAAAAATGATGGCAACAGGTCAATCTTGTTTACCAAAGGTATCGTAGCATTATACTTCACGTCAAGATATTCATCAATATCATCATGATAAAGAACTATGAGATCTAGAAGAGGATTAAGATAAAAGTAGACCAGTATCAATGAGACTATGGGGACAACCGTATCTAGAATAGCTATAGCATGCAAAATAAGGCTGCTAGTTGTATAATATGTTGCTAAGACTAGTGGAATAAAACAGATACATGCTAAGTCGCATACAAGCGCGATAAAAAGCTCTCTTCTCAGGTCGGGTTCTAGTTCTACTCTAGTACTATATCTATCATTTATTGTTGAGTACTCATCAAGATCTTCTCTATATGGTCTAACTTCCCTAACAATCTTAACAGTATAGTAAGATCCTACTACTATAAATGGAAGTAGAATGATAGGTAGTAGACTGAGGTTCATAGAAAAAGCTAGGTTTAAAGAAATTAAAAACTTGACTAAAGATTCTCCAACACTTTTACTAGCATGCTCCTCAAGTCTCTGATTGACTTTAACTTCTCTAATCCTTCTCTCACTAGCTCGCTATTTTCCACAGTCCGCCCAGTCTCTATCAATCTAATATCCGATTCTAATATCTGAGCTAGATCGCTTAGAATATTGAGAACCTCGTCTAGGATTTTCTTCTCTTCTTCACTGAGATTTAGAAGGAAGTAATTATCAAACTTCGCATATAATGTATCTATCCCCTCAGCTAATTTACATGCAAGTTCATAAACGTTTTCAGCAGAGTCATCCCTTTCAAGAGAACTGATAAGCAGGTCAAGTTCTCTAACTAGATCCGCTAGGTGCGGTGCTATTCTGTTCTTAAGCATAGAATATATGTTATACTTTTTCTTTTAGGTTCTTCGAGTTTTCCTAAAAATAGGAACACTGTTATAAACCTTGAAACGATAGTTGTCATATGAGTGAGCTGGAGGAGAAGCTTTATAATGAGTTTATCGCTGGGATAGAAAGCTATGGTAAGTATCTGGACAAGTTTAGAAACTGTTTGAGACAGTTTCTAAGCTTTCTAAATAGGGGAGAAGTGTTGAGGGAACTTCAGAGTCTTGCAGATAAGTTAGCTAGTAATGGTATCGATATTGTAATACATGAGTTCTTTCAGGAAGCAAGACTAAGAATAATACCCCACTCATCTTCCCTTTCCGTCTCTGCAGGAAAGGGTTCTAATCTTCCTGTAATGTATCTGGTATTTAAGTTAATGGATAATAGTATAATGGTGAGACTTGTTCCGAAGGATGGTAAATATGATATAGAGCTTACACGTCTAGATGTTGGTGCTCTTGACCTGTTGAAGAAGTATGATTTTGAGAACATGCTTAAGAATCTTGCTCTAAGGCTGGGTCAGGTTATCAGTTTAGTCAGGTGCTTCTAATAGTAAATTATTCCTGTATAGATATCTCTTCTATAACCTTCTCTAAGAACCTTAATATTTTCAAGGGTTAGCGGATGCTTAGACTCTTCCTCCTCTAGATCGACTCTACGTAGCATGAAGTGACTTTTCTCATGGTAGTTCACCATCATTATTGATGGTGAGTCTATTCGTAACGCTTCTCTAAATATCGTCTTAACATATTTCCCTATTTTTGGATTGATTATATCAGCATCTTCCACAGTAACTAGCCACTTCTTCATTATTCTACACTTCTCTTTTAGTTGAGGAGTAGGATAATACTCCCTATTATGAGGCTGTAGAAATATTCCACCGTCAGTTAAGTAGATATAAGCTGCGTGTGTTACATGTCTATCCAACCGTATATATGCCATGTACTTATTATTGTTATAGAATATGTTTAAGCTATTGCATGCAATATTTCGAACAATATTTCTAACTTCTACATCCTCATACAGTAATGTTAGTGCTGAGAAATAGTATATTGGAAATAGTTCATACAGACTCCTAATAATTAGTTTCTCTATCTCAATATCTAGAAATCGTTCTAATATAGGATCAACCTTGAGAACGTTATTATACTGATCTAACAGCTTATTCAGATCTCTAAGATATTTATATACTCTACCCGTTATAACTGGAAGACTATTCAAAACATGTAGATGAACTTTATCACCGCTCTGCAATCTCTCACACGTAATGTCTGGAAGAAGAGCAATCCATAGTCCGCTTGGTTTTCCACCACAGCTATCTTTTACATTTAGAAAGAGCAGATAACGACGAACATCTAGCACATATAGATATGCTACTGGGAATAGAATAGTTACATCAGTAACAATGATAGGTACCTGACCTAGTGCAGTAACGAGATCGTAAAATACCTCTCTTCTAGTCAAGACCTGTTCAATAGCCTCATGCTCAGGAAGAACAGAACCATAATTTTCAACATAGATGAACTTAATGAGCTCTCTACCTAGCTTACCCATGGGATTAGTATAGTGACTATATTTATTAAAAGCTAACGCTAAAACTGTAATAGCTTATTCCTTAAATAAGTTTCAATTCCCTGACACGTTCAATCGTATAGGTATTCCTCTCCTCATTAATATTAACATCAACTATAGCACTACGTTTAATATCTAGTTCACGACCAAACCTAGATAATTTATCTAACATATTTCTAAGCATATCCTCATTATCATCTGAAAGCTCTATAGGACCGCTAGCTCTCACCGCAATGATATTGTTCCTATTTGTCTTCTCTAGATAATAAGCAATATTGAAAAATGATGGAACACCAAGCTCAAGATCTCTTAACGAGGTCAACATTCTTTTTAAATAATCCTCCAATCTATATAATGATACAAAAGCTAGCAGAAGGAGAAGATTACTGTTATCATAATCTCTAGGATAGAGCACCACAGTAGGATGGATATATGTAAATGATTTCACTATAGGTCTAACCTCTACACGATTAGTTGAAACATCATGATAGAACTCTATTTCGGGATAATAGTATTGAGCATTCTCTCTTCCACTCGCTAACACACCTATACTAAACCGTGTCGGAGAATATATATGTAAGTGTTTAGTGATATCCCTATTACATTTAACAAACTTTAATACTGCATTCAATCCTTGCCTAAACTTTTCGTAGTAAATGTTAACTATCTTGTCTAGTAGCTCACTAATATCTAACTGTTTATTTCCCTGTAAAAGGTCGAGATAATCTTCAAAACCTATCGTACTAATCGGGTACGGATTATAGAAAGATCTTGCTAGACCCGACAGCGCTGTAGAGAAGAAGTATCTACTACCCACTACAGGTAAAGGCGATATGAGAGGAATATGACCAACCTCTCTAACCTCTATAGTTGGGGTTATAGCATATTCTTTAGTTATAAATTTCTCAATATCATCATCAAAATATCTCTCATCGATAGATACTGGAATCTTATAGTAACGTTTCACATAGTTTAAACATTGTTTTACCCTACTCTTAAAACTATTTAATACTTTCTTACTGTTCTCATCCAGGTCTAGGGTTAGTGGTAGCAGAAATTCTCCAGATATTAAATCAACTATTGGAAATATAGGTTCCCCCTTCCTTAACAAGTCTTGATAGATGCTGACAAGCATGTTCCAGCTCACTGATGGTTTAAGATCTTGCAAGATCGTAAAGTAGTCTGCAAGTTCATTTCCAACCTCCTCAGGTAGTGGAACACCAGCAATTAGGTAATTATAAGGTGTAACGCGAATAAAGACTGGGTAGAGCCTGTAACCTATCTCGATAAGTTGTAGAAGAAGGTCTACCAGGGTACCCCTGGAAATTAGGTCATGTAGAGCTTCCCTTATAAGGGATCTATAATAGTTAGATAAGTATTCTGACGCTATTACCTCTCGTAATAGTTCCTCTGACAATGTCTTATGCATAGAATAACCATCCATTCATACATATTTAACTAGTTTTATTGTTGGGCTTGATGTTTCTGCACATGTTCTACAGGCTTTGGCTTCTGTCTGTGTGGTTGATGATAGTGTTTTACTAGGCTTAACCTATATTTTAGATAGGATAGTGAGGCTCTCGCTCGTGCTAGCACCTGCTCATAGTAGCCTACTGCAGGCATAGCATTAATATGTGTGAGAATGTACCTGTGAAATGCATCTAATAGATTCTTCATACAGTAATCAACTTCTGGTAATAGAAACGGTGCATGCTCCTCCCCCTCTGCTGCAATCTTATCCAGCTCTTCCACTATTCTAAGAGTCTCATGTATATGAGCATCACAGACCCCTACACTCCTAGCAGCCTCATGTAACCTAGCTAGTATGGGATAGTACCTAGCTACTAAACGTGAACTCACCTCTATAGGTAACAGTGAGCTCGCATGGGAAGCACCATGAAGAGCGCTCATATGACTCTACTTTACGACACGCTTAAACGTTTATCGGTTAGTGCTAAAGAGAAGAAAGTAAAAGTTATCTTCACCTTGAATTAATACGTGAGTAAGAGAGAGATCGCTACTAGGTTAATAAATGTTGAACTATTAAATGAAAATGCTAGGAAAGCACTGCAGGAAAATATTGAACAACTGTTACCATATGTAACAACTATATTAGAAGCAGGTTATATCCCCGTTGGTGTACGTGTGCTCTTTCCTGGCGTGAATAAACCTGAGATCTATGCTCTAGTTCCAGTTCCTGCAGAAGAGGTTGACAATTATATTGATGAATGGGGAATTAATCCACCAACATTCTACAGCTTAGCCAAACTATATAAGAAATATGTAGAGGAGGGTAGACATATCTTCCCTATTATAGAGCTGTTCAATCTTGTACCTGTACTACCATCTACCGTCGATATAGAGAAGGTCAAGGCTGAGATAGAGTCTAACATTGAGAAAGAATTGAAGAACCTGTTAACTAGCCTAGCCAAGCAGTATAATGTTACGGTAAGTAAATACTCCGCATCTAACCTAGTGCGAAACTATAGCTTCAGAACATTTACACCAGTTATAGAGGTAGTAGAACTAGGTTACATACCACTTGTCCCATTATGGAACTATTTTAGATCCGACCTACTGCAACAGCCTATCATAGTCGAGTCTTTGAGACCTGAAGAATATGTGAGAAAGCATGTTCTATCTGTTCCATCGTTCTCAGAAACTGCAGAGAAAACATTAAGAAGAATTGTTACATGGATCGCCAACAGGGTTAGACCAGTCTTCGAGATAGCTAGCATCTTCCTACCTAGAATCTCTCCCACGATTGATATTAGGAACATGAACTTTGCAAGAGTAAAAGTCAAGCATGGTAATCTGACTGGCTATTTAGGCTACAGCTTTGAGAAGCCTATCCTCTTCCTTAACCTATCACTAGCAGACCTATTTCACCCAACTACTATACTCGTACCTTCAGGAGAAGAAAATAAGTTAAACATGTATAAACTATTAAGCTGGTTAGAGAGCCTAGAACTAACAGAACTGCTTTCAACACTTAAAGAAAAGATAAATAATAAGAGCATATATGTTGCTATTAGTGAGGAGCCAGAAGAGTATTATCCAGCAGTAAAGAAGTATAGTGGTAAGGTGCCTCTCATAGTTAAGCTGGTCATGAACAGTGAACTACGCTCGTTATTAAATAGAGCTAAGCCATATAATGCGTTTCTCATACTTCGATCACTATTGAACAAGATCGGTAGAGAAGCAGCAGCTTGCTATACAATGCAGCTCGAGGAGGAGGAGGATGCTCCTCTACGTCTCATATATGAGATAAGTAATAAGAAGCCTAGATTGGTAGGGGTAGAAAAGATAAACAATATATTATAGCGTAAAGTTTAGCTAAATATGTCAAACATAGTTAAAGAACTTGTTAAGCTAGATCATCTCCCTCCTAGAATGCAGTCAAAAATATGGTACTATCTTAGCCTCAATCTGGAACATGTAAGCTTGATCAGCAGCTACCTGCTGGAGCTGGATTATAGACTATATTTCTTCCCTATAAACTATGGTAAGAGACTAAACATGGATGAGATAGTTCTCCTGCTTGGTGTTCCTCTACCAGAGAAGACTGGTAATAGACTGGTTAAGAGTTTTAGAAGAAGACGTTTCCATCCTCGAGATATATTATTAATCTATGAGGAGCTTGCCAGGAGAGGTAGACCTCTGCTTCCCTGTCTCGAACCTATCTCTGGGAATCTAGTTTTTCCATTAGATATAGACTATTACGAGCTTCATAATCATACTATTAGCAGTATCGTAGACATGATCGACATAGGATTAAGATCAGTCTCAGATAATACTGGGCTGAGAATAGAACTTTCACCTGTCTTCGACAGTCTAAGACTAGGTGATCTCTTACAGTTAGCATCATGTGGTGAGCTGCCTTCTATAGAGGTTGAGGCTATTGGTCATATACCTCTAGTTAACACTCTCGCTGTTAGAGATGTAGACTCATACTCAGGGATAATCTATATAGCATATAGCGGCAAGTTCAGACCCATATATAGGATCAGTCTAGGAGAATATATTGAAATGCTTCTAGGAGCCAGACCTGTCCCATATAGGGTATATGCGGATCTAGCTGCGAGATATCTATCTGACAGCTTTATCAGTATGGTTAGGGATCTGCTCTACCTCTTCCTACCGCTCTACTCACTTATAGATAAAATAGTAATATCATCCTTTAACAAATTTACAATCAATCTAAGACCCGTAATAGATAGGAGAGATACTATAGATATGCCTCAGATTAATGTTAAGTTGAATGGTCAAAATATTTATCATCCTGAGATCAATGTAGTATTTAACCCTTTCAGGCAGGGGACGCTCTATCCAACAGCTATATTCTATGGGGATTACAGATATAGTGACCTAATTAACCTGCTTCTCTTCATCTTTGCATTAGGCTATGATGAATATCTTAGACAGTTCCTAGAGATGTATAAAACATTAAAGAAAGCTAACGCACGTATAGACTTAGGCGAAAACAATAATGCAGCACCACTATGGAAGCGCTGTACTGGTAGACACAAGTTAATAATTGTAAGATACTGTAAAATATTGAACTT
Organism: Thermoproteota archaeon; assembly: GCA_013153895.1. Lineage (GTDB taxonomy): Archaea > Thermoproteota > Thermoprotei > Thermoproteales > Thermocladiaceae > JAADER01. Next base: position 7,369 of record JAADDN010000069.1, read on the forward strand.
CTACCGCAGCAGGGAAAAGATCTTCAAATTTTACTGGAACGTGGAAAAACTAGTAGATGACCTTAATAATCAAAATATTAAGTTAATAGAATGTAAATATGCCATATTTAAGAGAAAGCTTAGGATTATCAGAGAATATAGTCTAGACAACATTATCAGAATATAAGCTTAATTAAGTAGGTTCGAACATGACAACACGTGTTGAAAAAGGATCTATGTAAGATACTGGATCTATCACTTTTAGAGGAACTTAACCTAGATGACACAGATCTAGACGTATTGATGAATCATCTTACCGAAAATATATATGAACTATTGAATTTGTATGACTATTATTCTCCCTCTAGACTACTACTTGTTCCTGCGGCTATAGATAAGGCAGGTGATAACATTCTCATCTTTGTGAGTTCGAACGATAGATTCAGCGATATTATTTTGGAAAATTATGCTTCTACATTACCATCATTTTCTGACATAGTTTTAGATTATCTAGACTATGTGAAATATAGCAAGAATCTGTTTCCATTGGTAGAATTATTCTCATTCTTACCTATTATTCCACTATCTCACTATACTGAACGAGACATTATGAACCTAATAACTGAGACGTATAGGGAGAGATCTTCTTCTCCTATTGATGTGAGTCTAAATATTACAGATC
>JAADDN010000191.1 GCA_013153895.1 Thermoproteota archaeon
TCAGTAAGGGGTGAAGTCTTCATTTTTCTGTCCGGAAACCTTTTCATCACTTGTTTTTATTGTGTTCGCTAGTTATTTATATGTTTTCTGTTTGTCTTGTTTTATGAGTCGTGGTTTCGTGTTTGTTGTTGTGGGGATTGTTGTTGCGTTGGTTGCTGTTGGTCTAGTGTTGATGTTCTATCATGGTGTTGGTAGGAGTAGTAGTGTTATGAGTTCTGTTGCTCTGTATGGTGCTGTTGGTTCTTCGTGTATGAGTCATACTTTCTATGCTGTGTATATTGTTAATGTGAGTGAGGGTTCTACTGTGTCTATAAGTAGGTTTATTGTTGAGTCTAATGGTAGGAGTGTACTATTTTTGAAGACTTCTATTCCTGAGGGTTCGTTTAGTGTGTTGCTTGAGCGTTCTGGTGATATGTATAGGATCTGTACTATTGTGAAGACTGTGTCTATGTCTAGTCCTGTTGCTTCTCTGAGTATTGTTAATGCTAGTGGTAGTCCTCTACAGGTACTGTTTGATAAGGCTGGTCTAGTTGGTATTTATAATGCTATTACTGTAGCATTATATAAAGGTCATAGGGTCAGTAGCTGTATGTTTAAGGCATCTTATGAGGGTTATAATGTAACACTAGTATTATTATGTAGAGGTGGTCTATATTTGCCAAAGCTTGTGAAGATTGTTGGTAAGAATGGTATTACTGTGATGAAGCTTGTACAGTTCTCTGAGATGTATAATCCACTTGACTTTGAGAGAGCTTTCAAGCTTTGCGGTAGATGATTTCTGTAAGTTCTCTAACTAGTCCTTCAATCTCATGTTTCTCATATGTCTTAACTATTCTACCACCTTTCAATCTTGTTACTCTGTTACAGTATGGTAGTAGCTCTATGTTGTGTGTTGCTAATATTATAGTTATTCCAAGCTCCTTGTTAAGATACGTGAATATGTCCATGACCTTCTTAGAAGACTCAACATCGAGGTTACCTGTAGGTTCATCAGCTAATAATAGTCTAGGTCTTCCAACTATTGCACGTGCAATAGCAACACGCTGTTGCTCACCACCACTAACCTGGTTAGGTCTCATGTAAGCTTTCTCCTCTAATCCAACAGCTCTCAAAGCTTCTAAAGCTAGCTTTCTTCTCTCTTTCTTAGGTACTCCTTTAGCTATTAATGGTAGTTCAACATTCTCTACAAGTGTTAACCTAGGTATAAGATAGAACTGTTGAAATACGAATCCTATCAAGTCTCTACGTAACTTAGCTAGGTCATCTTCCTTCAACTTATTCAACTCTATACCACATACCTTAACTATCCCTCTCGTCGGTCTTTCCATTCCGCCAATTATGCTTAATAGTGTAGATTTTCCACTACCTGATGGACCTATTATACAGTGGAAATCTCCCTCCTCAATACATAGGTTAACTCCCTGTAAAGCTATCTGCTGTACCTGCCCCATCTTATATATCTTCCATACATCTCTAAGCTCTACAATTATCTCGCTAGTCATGACCTACCCCTTCTTCTCCTACATGCAACAACTATAGATACTATAACTATGATCGCGACAACAGCAACAATAATATATGGAATAGTACTCATAATAGAGTTACCATATCTAGAACTTATCGATGAGCTATATGATAATGATGATAGTAGTCCAGCACCTGTTAGAGATGTAGCTCTTATAGTTATGATTCTCCTCACAATATGAGTAACACCGTAAGGATCAACATACTTAACAACTATTGTACAGGTCAATGTTCCACTCTTAGTAACGTTCAACGTAAATGATGCAGGTAGCTGAGAGTAAGAGTCTAATTTTGGATAGAAGTTGTATGTTGATGATACAGGACTAAGTCCAGGTCCAGGTATTGCTGTTATATTTACATTATATGCAGGTGCTTCACCAAGATTCTCAACTATGATAGATATTATGATAGATTCACCAACCATTGGATGTTTTGGTGCAGTAGTTACCTGTGTTATCACTAGTCTAGGTTGAGCAATTACTGACCATCCAACAGTTCCATACTTACTTACTAATATGTCTGGAGGTATCTTATACATGAGCTCGTACGTTAATGAGACACCTCTAATCATCTCGCTAGTCTTAGGTATAATTATGACTAGCTTGATAGGTCTACACTCATGAGCGCTAACATTTCCAACATATATTACTGTACTATTCATAAGTATTCCACCCTGTATAGACTTGATTATTAGTTTAGCATTCTCTATTGCTGAGCCATATCTATTACATATGTCTAATATTGCATTATTCTTTCTCCCAGCTACAAGATAGAGCTTCTCTGGAACTATCTGAACAACACCACTATAAGTTATCTCTAATGGATAAGTCATAACTAGCTGACCTATGTTACCTATAGAGTCGACATATGTTGTATATATCTTCAACTGTACTAGACCTAAGCTAGGTCCTGAAGTAATCTTTAACTTATCTATAATACACTCACCTGCACTTAGCTCTCTAATACTTAACGTTAAGTTTCTAGTATTCTCAACAATTATGTAGGCTGACGTAGGTATAAAGTTCATGCTTATCTTAACATTATACATTGGTCCTGAACCAACATTACATATCTTAACATCCATGACATATGTAGAGCTTGGTGATAATACTGTAGGTACTATACGAACATCAAGCTCAGGTTCTCCAGGAAAGTATATTGTAGCATTAAGCTCTTGTGATGATGGTATTAGTGAGTATGGACCTCCAGGAACAAGACCAGATATAGTTCTCTTTGCTACAAGCTCCTTCTCCCACCATACTCTTATATTCACTAGATGCCATTTCTCAACAGTAGTGTTAACTAGAACGTTGAACCTCAGCTCCTGATATGGGTAAACTAAGGTATATGTTATAGGTAGTGGAGTTATTGTTGAACCATTGAACACGTATACATATATCTGAACATTCTTCAGAAAGAGCTCTGAAGTATGTTTAAGACATATACTTAGAAGTACAGGACCTTCCTTGCTAGTCGTAGTACGTATGACAGATACTCCACATAGCTGAAACTGGTATGACGCGTATGACACTGATGTAAATGTTAGTACGAGTATTATAGTGATCAAGATCAGTCTTCTAATGCTCATGCATACATGTATTCTCTACGTGATATATTAAGCTTTATACCTTAACGAACAGTCGACAGAAGTAACTGCTTAAATACATGTAATACATTAGCACTATAGTATACACGTGAAGCTGAGCGACTACTTTAGACTAGCATGGAGATCAATATGGGAGAGAAAAGGAAGAACAATAGGATCCATAATTGGTATAATAATAGCCGTACTTGCACTAGGAGCAGCAATGGGTATTGGAGTAGGGTTGAAATATAGGATATCTAGCATAATGAAGTCAGCTTTTGGAGTAAACGTAATATACGTCTTCACAAGCGGAGGACAATTATTCACTGATGCACAGATAGTTCAACTAGAGTCACTACCATACGTCTCGAGAGTTATCCCAATAACTGATGCAACAGCAACATTATACATAAATGGTAGAGCTATAAGAGTAGTAGTACTACCAACAACACTAGATAATCTACCGCACATGGTTGGAGCATCATCACTACAGTCAGCAATATTAGAAGGAAGACCAATACTAGCACCGGGAACCGCAATAGTAGGTTATGAGTTAGCATTTACTAAGAGTGGTGTACAAGTAATATATCCAGGTCAGAGAATAGTTATAAAAACGATGACAGGAAGATATATAACTCTCACAGTTACGGCAATACTAGCACCAACACATCCAACAATGTATGGAAATCCTAACAAGGCAATATTCGTAGACTATGAGACATTCTTCGACTACATATCACCAATAAGAATGTATTTTGCTGCAGCAGTCTTTGTATCAAATGTAAATAAGATACCTTACGTTGTAGATCTCATAAAGAAGCTTTTCCCAACATATGAGATATTTAATCCACAGATAATACTTAAACAGTACATGATGATGGTCACAGGAATACAGATATTTCTAGCAATAGTAGCAGCAGTTGGAACACTCATAATTGGACTATGGATGTTCGATACAATGACCATGAGCGTACTTCAGAGAACAAGAGAGATTGGAGTCATGAAGGCTGTAGGATTCACAAGCAAGCAGATATTCTTCCTAGTACTTTTTGAAGCAATAGTAATCTCACTTGTAGGAGTAATAATAGGAGACTCAATACTACTAGCAATATCTAGAACAGTAACAGTCAGACTAGGACCACTATCAGTCCCGATAATACCAACACCACCAATACTACTACTAGTAACTATAGTTCCAATACTAGTAAACATAATTGCAGCAATAGGTCCAGCACATAGAGCAACAACAATAACTCCACTACAAGCATTAAGAACAGAGTAAGTTAATACTGTTCAAAAACTTTAAATGATCTACCAATTAAGACCTCTCTAAACATTACATTACCTCTCTGCCTAATTACTGAACCATCATCCTGAATCTTGTGATAAAGAGTAGAATAATATATCGATCTTATAAACATTCTTAACCTAATCTGAACATTATCTTTAGTATATGAAGAACATAGGTGAATCTTAAGATCAGGAAACATTCTACAAAGATCATTAAAAACTTTCACACATATCTCATAACTACCCTTCACACGACCTCTCTCCACCAATAATCCAGCACGTATAAGATTTTCATAATTTGATTCAGATACATCAAGCTCATTAAGATTAACAAACTCTATAATATCTCTATAATATAGCTCTTTAACAACATTATAAAGATCCTCGTGAAAACCTGGAATAACAGGAACTTCAAGTCCAATAGTAGAAGAGCTATTTCTAATAAATTTAACATAGTTTAGAAATATTTTCAATATGTTCATATTAACTATGTGAAGTCTGATCTCATCTAGAGGAGTCTCGTTAAGAAGTTTAAATGCTCTATACTTGTTCCAAGATGCTGGATTAGTATATAAATGTATATGAAAGTTCTCTCCATAGTTCCTCTTTAAGAATCTACATAACTCTACTACTCTATCTATTACTAATGTTGGTTCTCCTCCTGTAATAGCTACACCCATGCTCATACTTGCTTCTAATTCTTCAAGTATAGTTATTAGATTAGCACATACATCATTTACATATATTACATCTCTCCCCTTTCTTTCCCTACTTATTGGACAGTAGAAGCAGTTTATGTTGCATAATCCTGTTATGAATATTATTGTCTTGAGTCCTCTTAGACAGAGTTTACATCCTTGTGGAAGATCATTATGATGGAGATTATGTACCATGTCTCAACTTCTTAGCTGTCTCTTCAGGATATGTTATTATTACTGGCTCCTCATGAAGTAGCTCTATGAATCCTATATCGTTAGTGTAGTAAGGTACTGGCTCCTTTCTTGTGCATAATCTGACCATTATTCTGAAATGTTTTGAATGTTTCTTCCTTGAAGTTGATAGTATCGCGAAGTTGAATGTTCTCTGAAGTAGTATGTTTCTGAAACCTCTAAGTACTCTACATATTGGTTCTGCTAGCGAGTCTACGCCCTTCTTATCTAAACTAAGTATATCGTGCTCATACATATGTAATATATGTACTTCATTATAAGATCTTGGACAGTATGCTGCAAATGTTACAGTATCTTCTGATGCTAATATGAGTCTAGAACTGTTCTGTATCTCGCTGAGAAGGTAATCAACCATCATATTTCTACAGTACTTATCGTAGTATTTTACGCTTCTTCTTAATATATCTTCATGATAGACGCTTGGGTACTCTGTAGCAAATATCTGAATATGTGCATGAGGTATTGATGAACCTGCTGGGAAGAGGAAGTTCATGTTTATGTAATGGTACCTATATCTAAATCCTAATCTTCTAAAGTATGTTATACTTCCTTCAATTATGTCTACAATATAGTCACATATGTCTGAGACATCTGTGACATGTCTATCAGGATCTATGACTCCTATAGCATGAGTCTCAGCGAATGGGTATAAGTTAGGCATTATTATGACCTTTCCATGATATATTCTATCACCTTCCTCAAACTTCGGCGTCTGACTTTCAATCCTGCTTGAGCAGAATGGACAGGAAGATGAATACTCATCAAAGACCTTTCTCACACTTTCATCAATCTCTTTCTCCTCTACCCTCCTCTCTCTTAGAGCTCTCTCAACATTTATTCTACACCACTTACCTGTTAATGGATCTCTTCTTCGCTCTATAACGTACTCCTTTATACTAAACCCAGCTCTTGGGTCCTGTAATCTACATTTCTCAACTATCTTCACATATTTTATACCTCCTACTCCTCTAGAGATCTCGATCTTCACGTATATATATTATCCAGGGCAGTAATATATATGCAAGATGGTTAGTACAGTATGTACACGCTGTCGTAGGAGAGAAGCATTCTATCTTAGAGAATCTTCAGGAGAAGCATTATGTAAACAATGTTTCATGAAATCTATTGAAGAAAAGTTTATACGAAATATTAGAGAATACGATATGATTAAGTATGGTGATTCTATTGGAGTTGCAGTAAGTGGTGGTAAGGATAGTCTCGTTCTGCTTAGACTACTTATAAAGAACTTGAAGAAGCCTCCTCTAACATATGTTGAGAGGATCCTAGTATTTACCGTAGATGAAGAGCTTGAGTATAGTAAACATAAGCTTGAGAGAGTAACCTATATTAGACAACTATGCGAGAAATATGGGATAGAGTATAGGATCTATACTATAAGCAGCATAATTGGAGTATCTGTACAAGAGGTCTACGACAAGCTCAGAGAGAAGGGTAAGAACATAAACATGTGTACAATATGTGGGGTATTTAGGAGGAGAGTAATGAACGAGATAGCTAGAAGAGAAGGATTAACTAAGATCATGACTGCACACAACTTAGATGATGATGCTCAGACAGTCCTACTTAACGTGTTCTCAAACGATCTCAAGAGGTTTAAATGGTTTGGTCCTATAACTGGTGAGGATGTTGAGAATTTTGTCCCACGTATAAAGCCTCTGAGGAACATTAGAGAGGAGGAGATAGCAATATATGCATACTTGACAGGTACCCCAATGCTTGAGCGTGAGTGTCCATATGTGAGGAATAATCCACGTTACTTACTTAAGTTTCTTCTTGCAGATCTTGAACGTAAGAATCCTAACATAAAGTACATGATAGTCTCATTTGGTGACTCATTATCAAACTTGCTTAAGGAAGTTAAATATTTTGAGAGAAAGATCAAAACTGGGAAATGTTCTATATGTGGTATGCCTACTACAGGAGATATCTGTAGAACATGTGAACTTATTAGAGATGCAGGTCTCTTAGATAAGTATCTTCTAGCTAAGAGAGACTGAACGTGAGCTCAATATGTAATGTATGATCATCTATGCATTGAGCATCCATCGTGTACCTGTACTTTCTATTATATAGTTCGTCTACTATACCTCTCAAATATTCTACAACTATGTTAGGATCTATACAGTCTGTGAGTCTAGTGACAATCTTGTTGCTGTTCTCCATCTTTATGAAATCTATCTTACATAATCCTCTAAGCTGTAACGTTTTTGAGATCTCGAGCAAGTCCTCTATTATTGGGTCATTTATTGAGAAGTAGTTCTTCACAAATCTGGCATCCGACCTACCCATGTAGTATGCTACCTTCACAAGTGATGATAGTTCGTCTTTTGCAAGCTCTTGTAGAAGATCTTTATCTAAGACGACGACGCTCTTTCCTCTAAATGTTGGTCTTATGAATCTAGGTAATACTACTGGACTTGCTCTCATGTATCTGTAGAATACGTCCTTAACGAAGGAGAAGCTCTTTATCTTATCTATAACATCCTCTATACTTGTCATACATCTTGTTAAGTCTACTACAAAGTAGAACGAGTGTTCTAGAGCGTTCACGCTGACATTCAATATGTTTATTCCATTATCAGCAAAAACGTTAGATATAGCT
>JAADDN010000098.1 GCA_013153895.1 Thermoproteota archaeon
CTATTGCGTCATGTATCACTGCTGCTGGATCTGCTCCATATCTATGCTTTATTACTCTGATTCCTAGTCTACGACCATGTTCTTCAAGCTGCTCTATTGCTCCAGCTCTAAATGTGTCAGCTGCTGCAAAGATTACTGAGTATCCCGCATTCTTGAGTAGGTACCCTATCTTAGCTATCGTGGTCGTCTTTCCATAACCGTTTGGTCCTAGGAAGAGTATTACTACTGGTGATCTCTCCTCATGAATCTTCTTTACTAGCTCCATGAAGTCTACATCTGGAACATCCTCAATAACTTTGAGTATTGCTCTCTTTATACATTCTTTAACAAGCTTCTCCTTATCAGCACCAAACCTAGGTATCTTCAGGTTAGCTAGCTCAGCTTTCACAGACTCAACTATTGCTTCTGATACTTCTACAGCAACATCACACTCTACTAACTGTATGAAGAGATTATCGCATAATTTCGTTATCTTATCCTCACTAAGTTTAGTATATGTTACAGCCTCAGCTACCCTATGAACTATTCTAGAGAAGAATCCACGCTTTTCTTCAACCTTCTCCTCCTTTTTCTCCTCTACTACCTGTATAGGCTTAGCTTCTACAGATCTTACCTCAACCTTAACCTCCTCACTAGGCTTCTCAACCTGTACCTGTACAGTCGCTGTCTCAGTTTTAACTTCAGGTTTAGCTTCTACCTGTGCTTCTACTTTACTCTTCTCCTCCTCTTTCTTCTCCTCTTCTCTAAATAGTGATAGTATACTGTTCGTGAAACTCTTGAAAGCTTCTTTCAACTTCTTAAACATGGTGAGTCCTCGATAAAGACACTAGTTAAGTAGTAAAGAACTTTTCCTCTAATATGGGTACCAGTGCTACTTCCTCTCTGCCTTACCTTCTGCTCCTCCCCTCATCATTGCGTATACTGCTGCAAGAAACTGCCTAATGTTCTCGATCCTCCTAACAACCTCAGCAAGCCTAAGTTCTAGTCTAGATTTAACATCTTCAAGCTCTCTGATCCTCCTATCGACATGGTCAAGAGCATCCTTAACGTTGAGCTCTACTACATAGTTAGCACCAACGTTCACTAGAACCTTCTCATAATCCTCTATACGAGTCTTAACGAAGACTCCTCCACCTATCGTGGTATAGCTCTCCTCTATCTTCTGACCATCAGCTAACATCTTTATGAGGGTTCTAGTTGACTTCAGCTCAGCTATAGATGCAGACAGGACAGCAATATCCTGCCTCAATGCTTGAGCCGTCGACTCAAGAACCTCGAGCTCCTCGACTAGTCTCGCAATATCTGCCTCAGTTATTCTCCTCTCTCCTCCAGGAGCTTGCTCAGACATGTTCTCAACATCTAGATAGAGGTTACAGATATTAGAATTTTACAACCTTATCAAGCATCATCAAGATCTTTATCTCGTCTCTAGCCTCCTCAGGACTTATCTCCTGTACATCATGTATCTTGATGAGCTGCCTATTGAGCTTATGTCTGCTTCCAAGTATCGAGTACGTCTTCTCTATGACCTCAGATATCTTTGTACCTAGCATCTCTATTCTGAACTTCTGCCACCTGTTCCTGATCTTCATCTCTCCAATAACTCTATAAACCTTCACTCCCTTTATAGGCGTGGCCATGATCTGCCTATGGAGACGAGGTGCTAGGGTATTAATAAGTTTCTCTTCAGAGTAACTTTTAAAACATGGAGGCAGTCTCTCCATAGTCAAGGTTTGAGATGCAGCGACAAGTAGCGAAGAGACAGCAGATAAGTACGCAGAAGAGTGCTGGAGGTAACATCTTTAGGAGAATGATAGATAAGTTGATAAGTTATCTCTCGCTCGTGAAGTGGATACTCAAGGTTGCTCAGAGACCAACACCAGATCAGTTGAAGACTACTGCTAAGGTTACTCTCATAATGGTCCTCGTTGTAGGCATGTACGCGTTCATAATATCCTTGATAAGGTACATAGTATTCATGAGAGGAGCACTAGTCACATTACCACCACCATACAACTACATCCTGATAGGAGTAATAGCTGGATCATGCCTCGGCATAGGACTCTTCGTCTACCTATCACTGAGAAGGACTGTTAAAAGTAGGGAACGTAGATAGTTAACTCGATCATGAGCGAGAGAGAAGAGAAGAAGACTACTACACAGACCACCACGACAGAGGACTCCTACTTTCTCATAGTTAGGACTGTTGGAGGACAGGAGTATAATGTTGCACTTATAATGAAGGCTAGAATAGAGAGCAAGAATCTTGGAATACCATCACTAATAATATTACCACAGTTGAAAGGTCTCATATTCGTGGAGAAGGGACTACCACACGTAGTGCAGAACCTCATATCAGGAATAAAACATTGTAGAGGAATGCTCAGAGGAAAAGTACCACTATCAGAAATTATTAGAGCAATATCGAGACCAGTAGAGATACATGTTGGAGATATAGTAGAGATAGTTAGTGGACCATTCAGAGGATACAAAGGCAAGGTCATGGACATAGATAGTGAGAGTGGTACAGTAACGATAGAGATCATGGATGCAGCATCTCCAATGCCGATAACCTTAAGAATTAAAGACGTCCGCTTACTAGAACGCAAGAGAGAAGGTGAATAATATGGTCAAGAAGGTACTTAGAATACAGGTAACTCCAGGAAAAGTAAATCCAGCATCATTAAAACCACTACAGGATGCTGGCTTCGATATAAACAAGATAGCTCAAGAGATAAATGAGAAGACGAAGATACTTACAAAATATAGAATACAGAACATCTATGTAGAGATAGAGTACGATCCTGAGAAGAAGACCTACGAGATAAAGCCAGAGTGGCCACCGATAGGTGACCTACTGATAAGAGCTGTAGGTAAGGAAGATGGTGCACATCAGGCAGTACCTAAGGAGGTCATAGGTAACTTATCTATAGAGCAGGTAGCTGAGATAGCTTACATAAAGTTTGATGAACTGAGAAGCTACACGTTTAAGGCAGCTCTAAAACAGGTAGTGAGCACATGTAAATGTGTTGGAATAACGGTTGAGGGGAAAGATCCTAAGGAAGTTCTGAAGCTAATAGATGCTGGACAGTATGATGACGTGATTAAGAAGTATGAGGAGAAGTTGAAACAGGAGGGAAGACTGTAGCACAACTTTTAAAATCTCTAAAAACTAGACAGAGACAATGTTCAACCTAGACGAGATTATAAGAGCAGTAGAAGAAGCAAAAAGGAGAGCAAAAAAGAGGAGGTTTATACAGAGTGTTGACATAATAGTTAAACTTAGAGATGTAGATCCAAAGAAGAGACCTGACGATAGAATAAACATCACTATACCACTACCACATCCACTACCAAACAAGGTACCTAAGATATGTGTGATAGCTTCAGGAGCAGCAGTACTAGCAGCAAGAGAAGCAAAAGCAGATACAATATTAACAAAGGAGGATCTTGAGAAGCTTGCAGGAAATAAGAAGGCCATAAAGAAGCTTGCTCAGGAGCATGACTTCTTCGTAGCAACACCAGACATGATGGTGCTAGTAGGTAGAATCATGGGTCCAATACTTGGACCTAGAGGAAAGATGCCTGAAGTAGTTCCACCAAACGTAGATATGAGATCAGTAATAGAGAGATTAAGGAGAAGTACTAGAGTTAGAGTGAAAGATCAACCACAGTTCATGACTAGGGTAGGAAGCGAGATCATGGATAGTAAGGAGATTGCTGAGAACATAGTGACAGTACTTGAAGAAGTAATGAGGAGGAAGTATCCGAGAGAGAAGATTGAGTGGACTAAGGTCAAGCTCACGATGGGTCCTCCAGTAGATATGAATCCATTCAAGGAATAGTAATCTAAATAACTTGAGAAGTAACGTACCTACATAGGTGACGATACTCACACTTTCTACATCTAGACTTACAGTCAATAGGAACATATATGCCTCTAGTACCTAGCCAGTATCCTAGAGCCCAGTCAAGGTATCTGAAAGCTGCACTATCACTCTCATATACATGTATAGAATATTTCTCACCTCTCACAGTAATCTCAGAACCACCATACTTCTCTATGAGTACTATAGCTCTATTTAGAAGCTTCTTACGTATATTATCTGTAAGCTCAACATCCCTAGAGACCTTAACTATGATAACATTCATATCTTCTGCAAGCTCGTTAACCCTCAACATATATGAGTATAATTGTGCTTGAACGTACTCGCATGTAAAAACCTTACCAATCCATCTACGCGTAGTCTTAAGCTCTACTAGAGCTATAGGTTCACCATCGTCAAATATTACAGCATCAGGAACTCCAAGTATGGGGACACTCTTATATACTATTGCTAGAGGAAACGAAGCTACGACTCTCCTATACGTTAGTATTCTATCAATAAGCTCTTCAGTACTCAACTTCTCACCTCTAAACATCTCCTCATGAATTAGAGTACCAAGCTTCATCTCCTCAGTCTCAACCTTACCTTCTCTATACATTAGCTCAAGCTTATGCTCGCAGTAATATTGTTGAGCTATCTCGGAAACAATTAGGTACTTCTTATCGAACTTGAGACCTCGAGCATATACTCTACCTAGAGCTATATCTAGCACTAGCTCAGAAATCTTCTTAATATTATCAATCATTCAGTTACGTATAGACGAACACCTAAATTAGTCTATTGCGCAACATGGTTTACATAGGCTAGTGAAAGTATGAGGATCCTATGAGTGACTTAATGCCATCTCTAGTTATTGATAGAGTGAAATTTTTAACAAGGTTAACTATTGAAACCTTAGCATATGGCTAGAAAGAGCGTGATTATAGGAGTAGCGATCGCTATAATAGTGATAATAATTGCTGGAGTAGCATCATACATATACTTGTCACATGTCAGGAAGAGCACCGTTACAAGACCTACAAAAGTGAGTAAGCCTACTCATGTAGTAACTAGAGCACCAACATGTAAAGTAGCTTGGCCCTCCGTGACTGTGCAATATGCGAGACTGTTCAAGATAATTAATACTGGAAAATATTATCTCATAGTTAAGGATGCTGCTAATCACACTTTCATACTTGTTCCAAGAGGATGTCCAGCTCCTAAGAATGTGTCTGGAATAGTGATATATGTACCTGTTAAGAGAGTAGTATACTTCTCTACAACAGAGGTAGCATTACTATACAGGATAGCTCAAGCATTACATAAGATGAGTATGCTGAAGACAGTTGTTGGAGTAACCTGGAGAGGAGTATGGTGGATACCATACATGCAGGAACTACTCAATAATGGTACAACAAAGTACGTGGGATCGTCATGGGAGCCGAATATTGAGGAGATACTAGCACTAGACCCAGACCTAGTAGTAATGTACACAGGCTTCGCAACAATGGTACAGATAATGAATAAGCTAGAAAAAGCAGGTCTAAAAGTGTTCGTAGATAATGAGTGGCTAGAGAAGAGCTATATAGCACGATTCGAGTGGATTAAAGCTATAGGAGCACTATATGGTCCAGAAGCACTAAAAGCAGCTGAAGAAGTATTCAACAGTGCCGTAAAAACGATAGAGGAGGTCTATGACATGTGTAGAGGTCTTCCAAAAGTAAGATATGCATGGTTCGTCATGTACTGGGGCAAGTTCTATGTTCCAGGAGCAGAGAGCTACGTAGCTAAGGCATTAGCTAAGATGGGTGGAGAATACCTATTTCAGTCAGCAACATTGAGAAGAACAGGATCAGCAACAGTATCTAGAGAGTATATTGATGCTCAAGTAGCTAAAGCACAGCTCATAGTAATATCAGGATTCCCACCATATACAACATCACTAAACCCATACGTCAAGGCTCTACCAGACATGATTAAGGCACCAGCATTAAGAACGTTCAGAGTATTTGAATACCATCCATCATACTGGCAGCTAGGTTACGCATATACAGGAAAGGTTATACTACAGATAGCATCTCTACTACATCCAGAGAAGTTTAGAGGAGTCTACAGAACATTCTTCATACCACTATACTTCACAGACAAGACCATGAGCATAGGTGGAGTAGAGATAACGTGGAGAGGATACTACGAGATCATTAGAGACCTATATGGTGACAAGATCCTGATAATACCATGGGGACTCACGAGACAGTTGAAATATTTCAATCCAAAGGTCTTTCCAGCACTAGCAACATTAGAGAAGGATATCAAATCTGTCAATGCTATAGTTCAGACACCAGTACGTAGAGTAGTAGTATATTACACATGTGCAAGATACATAGATGATCTAGGATTCACAAAAAGCATAATATACACAGTAACAGGAAGCGTGAACATAGGTAAGATAGTGAGCATGCATCCAGACGTAGTCATACTAGATAGCTCACACGTATCTAAGAACATTGTTGATGAGCTTATTAGTCATAAGATACCTGTCATAGTGCTAGACTGCTCTAACGTTAAGAGTGGATTCATAATATCACTACTATATAACTATCCTGACCTAGGATACATGCTGTTCCTCAAGTAACATGAAGAGTAGACATATAATACTCTTCTCAATACTACTCCTCTCTCTTATACCAACATTCCTCATATGTGTATGCGTAGGTCCTGAATATATTCCTCCACTCAAAGTTCTAAGCATCTTGTACAGTGGTATTGTAGGTAATAATCATAGTTCTACAGTGTTCTACGATATTGTTTGGAGGATTAGAGTTCCAAGAGTAATAGCAAGCTTCATAGCAGGTGCTGCATTAAGCATATCTGGACTATTATTACAGATATTGTTTAGAAATCCAATAGTTGGACCATGGGTGCTTGGAGTAGAGTCTGGATCTGTTCTTGCAGTAGGATTACTCATACTTGCTGGAGCATTAGTAGTTCCTGGAGGAGTAACGAGTCCCTGGGCCCTATTTGCAGCATCATTGATAGGTGCTCTAGCTGTGATGTTCATAGTTCTCATACTTGCTGGAGTTGTGAGAAGCATAGTTACTCTTCTTCTAATAGGTGTGACTATTGGTTACCTATGTAGTGCAATGTTAAGCATATTAGAGGCATTAGCAACAAAAATACAGTTGCAAGCCTTCGTCATGTGGTCACTAGGTTCTCTAGGTGCAGTAACCTGGAGCCAGATAAAAGTTATGACTCTAGTATTTATTCCATGCCTAGTTCTAAGCATAATATGTGGAAAAGGATTAAACGCGTACATTCTTGGGGAAGAACATGCTAAGACTCTTGGAGTTAACGTGAGGATTGTGAGGATAATGGTGATACTTGTCTCAAGCATACTTACAGCAGTGATAACAGCTTTTGCTGGACCTATAGCATTCATAGGGTTAGCTGTTCCTCATATAGCTAGACTACTGTATAGGACAGCTGACTCGAGAATACTTATACCAGCTTCAGCAATAATTGGTGCTGTAGTTACTGCTTATTGTGATCTAGCTTCAAGAATGATGCTGGCACCCGTAGAGCTTCCTATAAGTACTACAACATCACTATTTGGTGCTCCAATACTCATAATGTTGTTAACGAGGAGGAGATCATGAAGTTGAAAGTTTCCTCAATAGATGTAGCATATGGTAGAAAGATAGTTCTCAAGAACATAGATCTAGAGTTTGAGGAAGGTACTCTAACAGGCATAGTTGGACCGAACGGTAGTGGAAAATCAACACTTCTGAAGACTATAGCAGCACTTATAAGACCGATAAGAGGTACAGTATACATAGACTTCAAGGATATATATAAGATGAGTAGGAGAGAGCTAGCTAGAAAGTTATCGATAGTTCTAACTGAGAGACCTGAAGCTGAGCTTATGACTGTGAGAGACCTAGTAGCTTTAGGTAGGCATCCATACACTGACATCTTTGGTAGACTCTCTGAGAGAGATGAGAAGATTGTTGAAGAATGTTTAAGACTGGTTAATGCACTACATCTAAAAGATAGGTACTTTACAGAACTCTCAGATG
>JAADDN010000061.1 GCA_013153895.1 Thermoproteota archaeon
GAGAAAACGCATTCAAAACACTATCAAACATATACAAACACTTCAAAGAAAAACACCCAGAAATAATAGAAGAAATAAAACAAAAAATAGCGTAAAACATCAAAACGTTCTTACAATAATATAAAAATTTCTTCAATATCTTAAGTACAGGGTGGAAAAGTCAGGACCTCTTTTCCTCTCGATATTGCTACTAGTTCTATATAATTACATATTCCACTCTTAAGTATCTTTGGTAGAAGAACCTTCTCTACCTGGAATATTCCAGCCCATTCTTCCATGTGGACTGTTATTCTTATAGGTCTCTCAACACCTTTGCTTATCTCTACCCTCTTTATGCTAAGTGCAGATACTGAGTGAATATCGACCTTACCTAGCTTATATGGTACCCTGGCTCTTCCTTCAGCCATATCTAGCCCATCTCCAACCTTCACGCATCCTGCCTCTACTGTTAGACATTCTACGTCCGTCTCTGTACAATATATTGCGTGCATGACCTCTTGACGTATGTTGTAATGCATCTTCTTGCTGTACCTACCCTTCTCAGGCAGTATCTTTGGTAGTATCCTATCTAGTATATCTTTAGCCATTAATGCTCCAGTGTACTCATGTTTTTCTCTATGGACAGAGTTTCCTATATCGTGAAAGTATGCTCCTAGTAGAACTATCAGTTTAGCCTCCTCGATATCGTTACACGTACCATCTTTTATACATGACGGTATTATGTTAGCATCAAGAAGAAGAGAGAAGAGCTCTAATGCTGCTCCTGCAGCTATCTTCGCATGTGTAGGACCATGATCATTATACTTGAGTCTATGTACAGCAAACACGTTAGCAAGTCTCAGAAGCTCTTGAACTTCCTCATCCTCCTCTAAGACCTGTACTGCTCTACTTAATAATGGACTTTCACGTGCATGCTTCTCCAATAAAGCTGGTGATACAACTGCAGGACACATGCCTATGTTCTCTCTACGTACTATCTTCCTAATTAGAATAACTCGCTAGACTGCAGATAATGCACTCTGGATCCTCCTCGAGAACATCACTCTTATAGAAGTATGCTCTTGCTCTACATCCACCACATATATCCTTGAACATACATCTTGAGCAAGAACCTTTGAGATCTCTAGATGATAACCTCTTAACAATATTGCTCTCTAGTAAACTTCTTAGAGAATTTTTCTTAAGATCACCAATAACGTATGGAAGATATGGGCATGGATATACTTCTCCTCTAGGAGATACATAGATGTATGATCTTGCAGCAATACAACCTATAGCTCTACCTTTAACAATCTTCTCATATATGTCAGGTCTATTAATCTTCAAGAAAGGCCAGAACTGTGGTACGCATGTAGGCTTCACGTTAAGCCTACCATAACCATACTCGACAGCTCTTAGACAGATCTCAAGTACATCCCTCATATCTAGCTTAAGATCTTCATAAGATCTTGATGCTCTACCTGTAGGAACTATATGAAATATATGAAGATGATCAACATCAAGCTTATCACAGAGATCAACCATATTCAGAACATCATCTCTATTAAACTTACATAACGTAAAATTAACCTGAACAGTAACACCATGATCGACAAAGAGCTTTATAGCCTTGATAGCTCTCTCCCATAGACCTCTAACACCCCTAAATGAGTCATGAACTTCAGGTCTAGTAGAATCTAAGCTTATAGCAACAAACTTGAGACCGGACTCCACAAGCTTGTTAACGACATCCTCATCTACAAGCAGTCCTGACGTAGCAATAGCACATGATAATCCTCTACTAGAAGCATAAGAGACTAAGTCATATATATCCTTTCTCAGTAGTGGCTCACCACCACTAAACACGAGTAATCTAGTACCAACTGATGCAATCTTATCAATTATCTTAATACAATCATCATGAGAGAGCTCGTCAGTAGATAAATGTGAAGAGTTTCTATAACAGTGAGGACACTTAAGTACACATCTGTTAGTTACTCCAAATGATGTTAAGACTAGCATTATTAAGTATCTGCTACTGTAAACATCCTATATACATTTTACTGAGAGCTCTAAATTCTGTAAAGTATTGACGTTTAGAAAGACATTGCCGAACTTTTCTAATATTTCTTCAGCTGATATGAAGATTACTCTCCTAAGAGAAGATGCTAATGAACGTACTGGCACTCTATCCCATGTATCTGATGGATTAGTTTTTAAGAATCTGATTACTCCCTCGATATCGTATACTGCTAGGATAGGTTCTAAGTACCCGTTTCTCCATCTAGGAACTATGCACTCCACATCAGAATCTAACAGAGAGATCAGGTACTCTATGAAACTCACAGACACGTTTGGAAGATCAACTGGTAGCACAAACATGTGAGTGTACTTTCCTCTTAAGATTAATGATGCCGTAACTATACCTGATAATGGATGCCTTATTTTGAACATATCTCTAAGCAGTATGACATCTCTCGACAATAAATAACTTAGTTTCTCATAATTTTCTTTGCATGATATGAAAATTTTATCAAATACTTTTCGTAACTTGTTTATCTGATACTCTATTAAGTTTCTTCCACATATCTTTATAAAATTCTTATCAATGCCTACTCTTCTTCCAAGTCCACCAGCTAGTATGATAGGTGCAACTTTTATGTACATTCTCCGATACGTATATTAACATACTCTTAATCATTTAATAACGATAGTGTCAGTAGAGATAATAAGATCAATCAAGTTTGGGACAGATGGTGTTAGAGGAGTCATAGATGCAGACTTTAATGAGCTAATAGTATCATCGGTAGCATATGCTGCTCTGAGATATTTTAAAAGGAAGAGAGATGTTGGTAGAGTCATAGTCAGCTACGATACTCGTAGAAAATCTGAGACTTATGCTAGAGTCATAGTTGAGGTGTGTAAGAGGTTTGGTATTGAGACGAGCATAGTCTCTAGACCAACACCAACTCCAGTAGTCTCCTGGACTGTGAGAGAGTACAAGTATGATCTTGCTTTTCAAGTGACTGCAAGTCATAATCCTCCTGAGTATAATGGTGTTAAGATAATAGATCATAATGGCTGTTCAATATCTGATGAGGATGCTGAAGAGATCATGAAGATTCTTCAGAAGGAGAGTGAAGAGATATCTAGGTTTGTGACTACTCTACAACCATCTACTGCTCCAGACGTAGTTCTTGACCCACGTGAGAGCTATATTGAGTATGTCATATCTTCAGTACCTGCTCCTCAGAGAAAGTTGAGAATACTTTTCGATCCACTCTATGGAACAACTATAGGTTACACAGACGAGATCTTGAGAAGGTTAGGTTATGAGGTGAAGTGTATACATTATGAGTTTGATCCTAACTTTGGAGGTCTTGAACCATGTCCTGAAGGTGTTAATCTAGAGAACCTAGCTAAGCTCGTAGTAGAGTCTGGTCTTGATCTAGGCATATCTCATGATGGTGATGGTGATAGGATAGGTGTCGTAACTGGTAGAGGAAGAATACTCACAGGTAATGAGGTTCTACTCCTCTTCGTGTATGAGTATGCTAGAAGTGGAAGAATTAGAACTGTAGCTAGGACTGTAGCAACCACGAGTCTTGTAGATAAGATATGTAGAGAATTTAACATAAAGGTCATAGAGACTCCCGTAGGAATCAAGTACATTGCTGAACTATTAGTTAAAGGAGAAGCCGACATTGGTGGTGAGGAGAGTGGTGGTGTTGCGTTTAGGTGGCATGTTCCTGAGAAAGATGGTATATACACTGCAGCTCATATATGTGATATAGAGTCTAGAGAAGGTATAGATAATCTGCTAGATGAGATATATAGGAGATATGGCATGCCCAGGTTCAGGAAACATAAGATAAAGGTTGAAGGTAATCCTAAGGAAGTGTTCTCCAAGTATAGAGATGACATCGTTAGAGCGCTAGCTGAGTCAGGTATGTGTAGCAGTATAGTAACTATAGATGGCGTGAAGTGCGTTCTTCAAGATGGATCATGGGTCCTAGTTCGCCCAAGTGGTACAGAGCCTGTGATCAGGATATATGGAGAAGAGTACGCTAACAGTAATGTTTTTGAGAGTGTTGTGAAGATAATTGAGAATGTTATACGACGTTGAGAGGTTAGGCATATATTATAGATAAAATATCGTGAACTACACACATGAGTCGTGAGGTTGCCAGTCTCCGTAGGGTAGTCATCAAGTGTCCTAAGTGTGGAGCAATAGTCAAGGTTGATGAGATGCTGCAGCAGAATCTGCTAGCTCACACTTACATACTTTCAAGATACGTCATAGCTAGATGTCCACGATGTGGATACGTATTTGAACCAGTTACTGAAGAATACATATATGAGACGGAGAGGAATCTATCTGATAATAGGACTTATACTGCTAGCAGTAGTGGCAACGGCAATATACTACATAGTGATAACAGGGAAAAGAACACAACAGCTCACTAGTAAGCCAGGAACTAGAGGTAACGTACTTGTAATATTGTACCCATACTTTAGATGGGAAGAATATTACTCAGTTTTTAAAGTACTTAAAGAACATGGGTTCAACATAATTGTACTATGTATGACATATAGAGATAACATAGTTGGAGTAGATCTGAAAGGTAGGACTCACATAGTAAACTGTAACATTCACTTTCCCATAGGTAAACTAAACTATAGTAACTATAAGGCAGTAGTGTTCGTAGGAGGTCCAGGACTCTACTGTGTACTTGACTATCATGCTCATGAGTTAGGTCTATACAAGCTAGATACTTGGTGTAGAGATATGTTGAAGAATTATCTTGAAAATAGTGAGACTTTTCTTAAAGTTGGTATTGAGATAGCGAGAAAAATGTACATGAGTGGTCATGTTGTTGCTGCTATATGTGTAGCACCTGTTATATTATGTATGTCAGGTTTGTTAAAAGATAGACCATTCACGATGTATAGATGTGATGTAACGTTGAGGTTAGTGAGATATTATGGATGTACAGATCTGTCTAATAGTCCTGTAGTGAAGATAGGTAAGATCGTTACAGGTTGTGGACCTGAAGCTGCTCAAGAGTTTGCAGAGACTATTTTGAAAGTTCTTGAGAACGTTAAGTGAACTGTTATTAAGACTTCAAGTGCTATATAGTACTGTGAGAAGTAGTATTCATCTTAGAGAGGATCTTAAGAGAGAGCTAGTGAAAACTTTCAGAATAGGTATAGAACTTGTGAGAAAACTTCAGAATTTTGAGTGTGAGATGACTTCTCTCCTTAACGCGATCTCTGGAGGATATGTTGAGCCTGGTCCGTCAGGTTCTCTTACACGTGGAAAACTTTCTATTCTCCCCACGGGTCGAAACTTCTATGCTGTTGATCCAAGATCTATACCTACTAGAGCTGCTTGGGAGATAGGTGTCAGATGTGGTGAAGAGATATTGAGAAAATACGTTGAGAGACATGGAAGATACCCTGAGTCTATAGGTTTCGTTCTCTGGAGCATAGATGCATATAAGGCTGATGGTGAAGAGCTATCAGAGATACTGTATCTTCTTGGTGTTCGCCCAATCTGGGACTCATGTGATAATGTTGTTGATCTCGAGGTGATTCCTCTAGAAGAGTTGAAGAGGCCTAGGATAGATGTTACAGTGAGGATAAGTGGTATAGTTAGAGATACTCTACCAAACTACATATACCTGATAGATAGAGCAGTAGAGCTAGTAGTAAGTCTCGACGAGCCTCTTGAGATGAATTACGTTAAGAAGCATTATGTTGAGTTTCTTGCTAAGTTGAGAGATATTTATGGTGATGAGAGTGATGAGATTGCTAAGTGTAGAATATTTGCTGAGCCTCCAGGTGCGTATGGTGCTGGAGTTAACTATGCTGTTGAAGCATCAGCATGGAGAGATATTAAGGATCTTGGGAAAGTATGGATGAGCTGGTCATGTTATGCATATACTAGAAAGATGCATGGTAGACCTGCACCTGAAGCTCTAGTTCTGAACATCTCTAAGGTAGATGCTGTAGTACGTAACAATCCTTCTGATGAGCATGACTTGCTTGGATGTTGTTGTTATTTTGCTTATCATGGTGGATTCTATAGTGCTGTGAAGACTGTTAAAGATGATGTAGATATTTATCAGGTTGATACTAGTGATATATCTAAGATAGAGGTCAGGGACATAGATGAGGAAATTGAAAGAATTGTTAGATCGAAACTACTGAACGATAGATGGATAGAGGAGATGAAGAAACATGGTTATGCTGGTGCAAGCGAGTTCTCTAGAAAGATACTTCACGTATATGGGTGGGCTTCAACAACTAGAAAAGTACGTGACTGGATATTTAACAAGATAGCTGAGAAGTATGTTCTTAACGAGGAGATGAGAAGATGGTTCATGGAGAACAATAAGTATGCTCTAGAAGAGATCGCTAGAAGACTTATAGAAGCTGCAGAACGTGGTGTATGGTCAGCTCCTGAAGACATTTTAGAGAAGCTTAGAGAAGCTTATGCTGAGGTTGAGGCCTCACTTGAGGATGAGGTCTCTGGAGATGTTCAGGGAGGTGAGATCGATATTATAGCTCCTCAAGACGATGAGAGTTATAGTAAACTAGTGTCGAGCATAGAGAGAGCACTATCATTGTTAAATAGGTGATTAGTAATCATGAGATAGTGAGGATGGAGGACAGACTTAAACTTATTCTAAGAGGACTAGAGGAGGTCATTAAGAAGGAGGAAGTTGAAGAAAAATTGAGGAAAAGTGAACCAGAATGTTATGTTGGTTATGAACCTAGTGGTAGAGTTCACATAGGTTGGCTAGTGTGGATGCTTAAGCTGAGAGATCTACAGAAGGCTGGTATACGTATAAAGGTTCTTGAAGCTACAATACATGCATGGATAAACGATAAGGGTAATCTAGAAGAGATTGAGGAGTATAAGTCTAATGTTAGATCATTATTAAACAAGCTTGGCATATCTGCAACATATATTGATAGTCTAGACATGATATCAGATCCAGAATATGTGAAACTTCTACTACGATCAGCAAAAAATACTTCTCTAGATAGATTGAGGAGATCAGTAATCATATTGAGGAGGAGGACGGAAGAGGTTGAGCAAGATTTTTCAAAAGTACTCTACCCTCTAATGCAGGCCGTAGATGCAATATACTTAAACGTTGATTTCGCGCTTGGAAGTATAGATCAGAAGCCAGCATTCATGATGTCTAGAGATCTAGCATTAAGGTTAGGTAGAAGACCTGTAACGATACTATCAACACCATTGATACCTGGACTTAAAGCACCTCTTCTAGAAGATGTTGATGCATACGATGATGTTCTAGCTTACGCAAAGATGAGCTCTTCAAGACCTGATGATGCTATATTTCTCGACGATGATTATGAGACTATAAGAAGAAAGATAATGACCTGTCCTTGTAAGCCTAGAGAGACGATACTGAACCCAATACTAAGCATAATGAAGTACATAATCTTACCATACTATGAGAAGCTGAGCATAGATACTCATGAGGGTCCGGTGACCATAGACGTAGATAATGTAGAGATGCTAGATACATTATATAGGGAGGGCAAGATTGAGCCAGACATGTTAAAGAATGTATGTGCAGAATACTTAACAGAAATGTTAGATAGAATAAGAGGGTAAAACTTAAATACACAACTACACAACTTCTCTTGCGCCTCGGGTAACCCGGCCATAGTTGGGGTGGTTCACCCGGACTCATCAGAACCCGGAAGTGAAACACCCCAACGCCGACCGCAGT
>JAADDN010000165.1 GCA_013153895.1 Thermoproteota archaeon
TCTAAGCAGCTTTCCTGGCTCTATCCTGATCTTCTGCATGATCCTACTCGGTAGACATCTTCTAGCGAATATATTTTAAAGATTAAAAACGTTCAGAACGTAGGTTTCAACTATGTTATTTTTGAAATTATTCTGAGTACTCTATCACACAAGTGCTAGGTCTCTGAAATCGTATGGTAGTGGCTTACCGCTAGCCTTTATCTCATCATACTTCTTTGCTAGAAACTCCTCAAGTATCTTACAGCCCTCGTACTTTCCATCTCTTGGACATATGTTAGAGTCTCTGTCATATGCTATGAAGCATATCCTGGTCTTCATGTCATAGTATGGACACTTCTTGTAGTACATGCTTATCGACTTTATGATCCTCTGTATCCACTTCGTCTTTGGATCTGAAGGTTTAGCTTTGAGGTCGAACTCGCTTATGTCTGTCTCTTCTATGAAGTTACTTCTCCTGGTAGACATGGTCTCACCTCTTCACTCTTCTGATCCTTTCATTATGTCTTCGAGCTCCTCCTTATTAATCTTGCTCTCGAACAGGAGTGTTCAATATGCTGAGTCAATATTTATTAATTTTACACTACCTATCTCGTTACTGTAGGAACTGATGGTCGGTTTCAGAAAGACCTCAGACCAGTCTAGGACTCAGACACAGGCAAGAGATAACATCAGTGATAAGCTACTTGAGAATCTACCAAGACTCTCAGATCTATTGAGGAGAGAACCAATACAGGTAGAGAAGCTCATAGCAGAAGCAATAAGGACTAAAGGAATAAAGAACATACTTGCAGAGCTAGATAAGGTACTGAGAGGACTAGGAGACGTAGCACTAGACTTACTCAGCAGTTTAGCGATAGGTAGACACGTGCTCATAATGGGTCCTGTAGGTGTAGGAAAGACAACCCTAGCAGAGACCATAGCAGAGATACTTGCAATATCTGATCCACCATACATAGAGGTAGCATGTCACAGTCACATGACAGCTACAGAACTTACAGGAGACATCGATATTGCAGTAGCATTACAGGCAGGTCTAGATCACCCACTAGCATTCATACCTGGACCACTCGTCATGGCTCACGGAAAGATACTCATACTAGACGAGATAAATAGGTTGAACCCGTATAGCCAGGCAGCACTACTACAAGCATTACAGGAACATTACGTCTTCATTAGAGGATTCAGAATAAGGAGCGACTTCATAGTTATAGCAACATCAAACCCAGCAGAGTACTCAGGAGTCTACGAGCTAAGTGAGGCTCTAGCAGATAGAATGAAGGTGATCGAGATAAACTATCCTGATAGAGAGGTCCTCAGAAGCATACTTGAATGGAAATCTAACAGCCTTCTAGAACATCTTGGTACAAAGGTTCCTGACTTCATGGTTGAGGTAGTAACAACATACATAATGTTGCTAGTACAGGACGCTAACATAGAGGTTGGACCAAGCATTAGAAGCGCAATATATGCTCTAGCTAACGCGATGTCTAGAGCATGGATAGAGGGTAGAGAGGCCTCTATAAATGATCTCAAGGTATCGTTAATAGAGAACATGGTCTCCACAGTAAGAGGAAACTTCTCATCAGAGCAGGAGAAGAAGGATTACTTATTAAAGAAGTTTGATGAAGCTCTACTTATCGCGAAGAAGATGTACAGAAAATAGCAGTAGATAGAGAGGTACTAAGACCTACACTTTATAACCCCGCTCTACAGTTAGATATAGTAGACTCATGATGTTAAACGAGGCTAACAGACTGGATCCAATATCCTTGATATCAGATATTCTAAAACTAGTATATGAGTACCTTCAGACAGACACGCGCGTCATAAGACCTGGATCAATAAGAAGCTATGAGGCAGCTGTAGCAGACATATTCTTCAGACTACTCCTAGAAGGTGGAGAAGTTGATGAAGAGAAGTTCCGTGAGATAGTTACTAGGGTAGGTATACAGAACCTACTGCTCTCAGTTGAGACTCAGAGCCCAGAAGAGAAGAGGCTAGTACTAGAAGAAGCATTTGAGTATGCTCTCAACAGAGCTATGAAGAGGATAGAGCAGAAGATAAAGGAAGGACTTGGAGAACCTGAAAATGGAGAGAAGAGGAAGGGAGAGAAGAAGAGAGGTGCTCCAGGTGCTGAAGGTGAGGAGAGGGAGGGAGAGCAGAGAGGTCAAGGACAGGGTCAGGGCTCAGCTCGTAGGAGAGGTAAGGGATCTAGCCTAAAAGAAGGATCAGAGATGAGTGATCTAACATCTGACGAGCTTGTAGATTTTGCAGGTAGTAAGATGCTTCAAGAACTATCTAAGCAAGGATCTTACCAGTATAGTCGTAGATCAGCCTCTGCTCAGATGACTGGTGAGATAATTGAGAGAGAGGTTGAGGAGGTTGCTGAGAATGATGAGGTTGAGCAGATGATATCTACAATATATGAAGCATTCTACGGTGGCATTGGTGCAGCAAACTTCATGAATCTTGCACAGTTAATAAACATGTTCGTTAAATATGATGCAAACATCATAAAGAAGGTACAGGTCCTGAAAAAGCTTGAGAAGTACCTCAGAAGTTACGGCTTTGCAAGCTCAACATATACTAAAGTCTCAAGTCAAGAGCGTAGAATATTCGAGGAGTTTAGAAGAAAAACTAAGGGTCAGTCGAGCGACATGAGTCAGATAAAGATAATGAAGTTCGTAGGCTCAGACAGATATCCAACATATGTAGTAAACATGAGAGAATACAAGTTTGGTGACAGTTACTCAAACATTGACATGTATAAGACAGCTATAAACATAAGCAGAAAATCACTGATGGGTAAAATGATAACAACAAAAGACATAATAGTGAAAGAATACGCAAACGTGAAATCAATAGACCTAGTACTATGCCTAGACGTCTCAGGAAGCATGAGAGAGCTAAGCTGGGGCACACAGAAGATAGATATAGCTAAAGACGCAGTATCGAAGTACGTACAGTTCCTAATGACAACAAACGATAGACTCTCACTCATATTATTCAACTTCAGAGCAGACGTATTATGGACATTACATCAAGTAAAACGTTACTGGAAGTACATGCTCTACATGCTGAGCTACGTATATGCTGGAGGAGGAACAAACCTAGCACATGCACTTGAGAGAGCAAGAGAAGTATTATCTAAGTCACGTAGCACTGCTAAACATGTAGTATGCGTAACAGACGGTAGAACAGTAAATGCTCAACTATGTATAAGAGAGGTAACTAGACTCAGAAGACAGGGAGCAACAATATCAACAATAGCTATAGGAGAGAACAGTGACGATGATCTACTAATGAAGCTATCACGCATCGGTGGTGGACTATTCATAAAGATAATAAACATACACGACCTAAGTAGAGCACTAATAATCGATAAACTACACTTCCTCTAAGATCTAGAACCTACATATGCTCCACATACATAACAGTACTTAGGATTATGAGGATTAAGATCAGCACCACAGTAAGGACAGGTTAGACCTGTCTCAGCATAATCTCGAGGAGGTTTATAAAACATCCTATATATCTTATAGTAATATAATTGCTCTTTTGATTGAATAATCACACCATCATTCTCTCTAATACGTTCAACCTCATTACGAAACTCTTCATCAGATATTAATGATTCAATAATTTTCCTAATGTTCGTAAATCCTGAACCAAACTCGAGAGGTTCTTTCAATCTCCACACGATCTCGCTAGGTAGGACATCTTGAAATGCTAGTCTCAGAATATATTTCGTTATTATTCTACCTCCTTCACGAACTATCTTATACTTTACAGGAATATTTAATGCTAATTTTATTATAGGTTCCTTCAAAAATATTGATATAGGTTCTAACTTAAGTTCTCTAGCTATTATAAATGATGGAAAGTACCAGAATAAGGGTAGCTTTCTAACATATTCCTCAAGCTCGCTTTCACTCATCTTAGTCATGTATGAGTACCCGCAGAAAAGTTCATCACCTCCATCTCCTGTGGCAACTTTCTTACAATTTAACTTTTTAGCATATTCTAGAGCTATGAGTACTGGAATATCGTTAGGTATCTCCATTGGTGAGAATGATCTTAATATTCTGATTATTGTTGGTATCTTCTCTAATGCTACCCTCGTGTTTACTTTTAATATTACATGTCTTATTGAGAGGTGATTAGATATTTTTGTTGAATAGTACTCATCTTTTCCTGGAGACTCACTATATATCACTGTGATTCCTATAGGATCGCAGTGTCTAAGTAAGTATGCTGTTATTGATGAGTCTAATCCACCACTGAGTACTACTACGTCTGCTTGCTCTTCTCTTGCAATTCTTTCCATTTCTCTCCTCAGCATCTCAGCTAGGCTCATAGTTTCGTTCTGCATCTCTATTCATAAGCTTAGCATAGTACTTATTAAATACTTAGAGAGCTTGGTTTCTTAATGAAACAGAGGTTGCTTATTTTTAAAGATTCAGAGCTTGATAAGGCTGGAGAAGAGGTAAAGAAGGCTTTAGCTGATGGATGTTTTAGAATCGGACTGATAATCATAAAGAGTAAAAAGACTGTAGGAGAGATCATAGGAGAGCTGAGAGAGGTGATAAAAGGTAACATATATCCATCACTGTCAGTATGGATAGTAAAATCTGAAGAGGAGGCTCAGAAGCTCATGAACATGGAGCTAGGTGAGCTATATGCGTAAGTTTGACGTTATATTGAGTACTGACAGGAGCTTGATGACTAATCATCATGGTAAGGAGTTTCTTGGCTTTGGAACTACGATGCCCATAATATTGCCTAGAAAGTTCATACAGTGGTTATTCTGCCCACCAATGAAGCATGAGGATGGTATAGTATGGCAAGCACCTTACGGTCTCAGAAGGATAGAAGCTAGACTTGTTCATGATGGTATAAATGCTGCAGTGATAGATCCTGACTATGTTCCAAAATACATAGAGAGAGGAGCAAAAGTACTCATAATAAGACACCACGACTGGTTCGGACTTAACCCACCAACGACAACGTGGACAGCATTCATAGATAAGGAACCTCTTAATGCAGTACTCTTCAGAGAGTTCATAGAGTCAGTATGTAAGTTGAGAGACAAGTACGACTTCAAGATCATAGTCACAGGACCAGCAGTATGGCAGTGGCTTCACATGAACGATCTAATAGATAAGTATCAGATTGATGTAATAGTTGACAGTAATGGTGATAGAGAGGAGATTGTGGTATCTAGAATCGTTAAGAGGATACTTGAAGGCAAGCCAGTACCATCATACATAAAGATGGGTATAAAAGATAATTTAACTCTCGACAAGCTAGTACCTATAATACATGCAAGCGTTAATGGACTGATAGAGATAGGTAGAGGATGTCCTAGAAAATGTGCATTCTGTTCAGTAGGTAGCAGACCAGTTAGATGGTATCCTCTAGAGTTTATTGAGAAGGAGATACAGGTAAACGTTAAGGAAGGTGTAGATCATGGAATACTTAGCTGCACAGATGTCCTACTATATGGATCAGATAGTGTGATACCTAACGAGAATGCTGTGCTGAAGGTGAACATGTTAGCTAAGAAGTACTGGAGACAGGTAGGATGGAGTCACTGTACTCTTGCTGCAGCTGTAGCAAATAAGAAGCTTATTGATGCTGTAACAGAGGTACTGATAGATGGTGAGAATCAGAAGCTTCTAGGTGTGGAGGTTGGTGTTGAGAGTGGTAGCGTGAAACTCATGAGAATGCACATGCCAGCTAAATCTAAGCCATTCCCAATAGAGAAGTGGCCTGAGATTGTTGAGGAGGCTTTTGCGCTCTTTCACGAACATAATATTGTTCCTGCTGCAACAATAATAGTTGGCTTACCTGGAGAAGATGAAGATGATGTTAAAGCTACGACAGAGTTAATAAAGAGACTTCGACCATATAGGAGCCTGATAGTTCCAATGTTCTTCGTTCCTATGGGACCTAGCAGATTAGGTAGACAAGAATGGTTTAGAAAGATCAAGCCTTATCACGTGGAGCTTCTCATGGCATGTCTAGATCATGCTCTATACTGGGCTGAGAAGCTTGTTGAGGAGTACATGACTGATAGAAAGTACTTCCTCATAAAGAGAGCATTAAGATGGTTCCTAAACAAGGTGAAGGAGAACAGGAGCAAGGTTGAGCAGAAGCTTAGAGAGTTCGCTGAGGCAAACACATGACAAAGCTCTACATAGTAGGTACAGGACCAGGAAGACCAGAGTACCTTACACTGAGAGCTGTAGAGGTCTTACGAAAGGTAGAGGTCGTAGTAGGATATGGAAGATATATTGAACCTGTAATGCACCTAATACGTGGAAAAATAATCTATACAACAGGTATGAGAGATGAAGTTAAGAGATGTCTAATAGCATTAAGAGAATCAAAGAAGAGAGATACAGCACTAGTATGTGGAGGAGACCCAGGAATATATGGACTAGCAGGACTCTGCTTGGAACTTAACGAGAGATTGAAAATAGGAGCTGACATAGAGATAGTTCCAGGAGTAACAGCAGCATTAGCAGCTGGAGCACTAGTCGGAGCACCATTCATGAGAGATATGGTAATACTAAACCTTAGCGATCTTCTAGTACCTTGGGAAGAGATAGAACATAAGTTGATAAAAGCGCTAGAAGGAGATTTCACGATCGCGATATATAACCCAATATCGAGGAATAAACGTAAAAATATTACGAGAGTACTCGAGATTGTTAGAGAGATGAGAGGAAACGATGTACTGATAGCAGTAGTGAAAAACGCAATGAGAGAAGGACAGAAGATAAAGATAGGTAAGATAAGCGAGATAAGTCCTGAAGACATAGATATGAATAGTATAGTAATAATATGTTCAAGCAAGGTTAGAAAAGTTGGAAAATGGTTAATAGCAGAGAGAGGATATAGTGAGAAGATTAGCAAGATACTTACAGAGTTGAAAATATGAGAAGAATATATAAGACAGATGAGAAAACTATAGAAGCATTAAGAAAAATCTATAGAATGTATGTTAAAGATCTTAATGAGCCTCTAGAGGTAAAGTATGTTAGAACAAGAGTTATACAGACTATAGGTCTAGCAATTGCAGGAAAGTTAGTGAAGGTAAGTGATAGAGCTATAGAGGTTGGAGTTAAAGCGTTAGAGAATGAGCTACCTATAATATGTGATGCATTAATAACAGAGACAGGTGTTAAATATAAGGTTGAGAGGTATGGTCTTAAGAATAGTATAATATCATTATCATCTTTCAGACGAAGCTATGATGAGGGTCTTGTAGATCAGATTGATAAGATAGTTAAAGAATATTCGAAAGATACTATAATCATTGTAGGAGCATCTCCTAAAGTTCTAAATAAGGTAATTGATAACGTATCTCTACTTAGACCTAGAATAATAATAGCATCTCCACCTGGATTCATAGATGCTCCATATGTTAAGAGGAGACTCATAGTAGAGAAACCATGTGAATACATGACCATACTTGGAACATTAGGCTCTAGTATGCTAGCTATCGCATTATTTACAGCATTGTTAGAAATATCTATGGGATTTCACAGATTAATTGAGTAAGAAGAGAAAGCTTATACCCTACCTAGCATGTAAGTATATTATGAATAAGCTAGTCCTGTTACTCATACTACTTACAGTATCTACAGTAGCTAGCTCATGTGTAGCACTATACTTAGCATTAAATAATGGTTACAAGATAGTTAAGATTCAGGGAACAGTAATACCTATCAAGGTTGTTG
>JAADDN010000119.1 GCA_013153895.1 Thermoproteota archaeon
CGGGTGCTGGCACCTCAAAAAATCAATAGATAATTGAAAGTCTGATTGTCTCTTCTTTTTCAATCCCCCAATAGCGTATAGATCGGTACAAAAAATCAATAGATAATTGAAAGTGTTTACTAGTTTGATATAGGGTATCCTGTTTGCATAACTTACTATCCAAAAAATCAATAGATAATTGAAAGCACTATGTTAAGATTAGTAGGATAAGTATTGAAAATGTTGAGCAAAAAATCAATAGATAATTGAAAGATAAAGATGTAAAGAGCTCGTCACTAGAGGACTCGGTTCAACGAGACCCAAAAATCAATAGGTAATTGAAAGAGCGCCGGGGCTTAGCAGGTCCTTGCTATAGGTCTTCCACTTTTCGGCGAAAAATCGATAGATAATTGAAAGGTAGGCAGGTCTATGAGTGCTTTAGTAGGGTTTGTGGTGAGAAGGATTGATAAGTAATTGAAAGAGAGTAGTATAGCATGTGTTACAAGGTAATGTACCTAAGAATAGGTGGTAGTTGAAAGTGGTGGTAGGTCTGGTAGATGTTGTTATGTGATTGTGCTCGTGTATTGAGAATTGATGTGTGATTGAAAGTTGAAGGGTGTGGAGGACTGTAGAATCTTGTAGATGCATTTGTTAGGATATGTACGTGTTTGATAAGGAGGAAGCTTTTCTGAGGCGTGGAGTTCGAAGTTGTGAGGTTTTGGCGTGTTTTCAGCTCGTCATGAGTTCGTCATCGTTCTGTTTTGGTACCCTTCATCATGTCTGTCTTGTTATTCTTGTTGAGAAGTTTATAAGTGTGTTTTGTTGTTTTTCTAGTTTTGAGGGTGTGTCTGTGCGTGGTGTTAGGTTTGGTGTTTCGCATGTGTTTACTTCTGTTGTAGTGTGTATTCTTGTGGTTGTTGTTTCTTTATTGTTTTATGTTTTTTCTTCTGGGTTTGTTGTTCGTATGCCTTCTTCTAGGTCTGTTTCTGATGTTGGTAAGATGTATGTTGTTGGTTATCGTTCTGGTCCTGGTTATCTCGTGTATTATGTTGTTACTAGAGGTCCTATTGTTGTTAGGGATGTTGTTATAGAGTATCTTAATGGTTCTATTGCATGTGTTGAAGTTTTTCCTGGTGGTCTTAGACTTGAGCCTGGTACTGTGAATACTATTCCTATTATTGGTACGTTACTTCACTGTGAGAGACCTATTCCTGATGTAGGTTATGTTCTCTTTACTAGCTCGTCCTCCGTCTTAGCTATGTCTTCTCCAGTCAAACTTCGTCCTATAAAGCATGGTCTTGAGGAGCTTAGATTCGCCTATTTTGAGGATGAGGTTGCTAGATCAAGCAATAGATTATACGTGAACCTCTCATCAGATTACTGGGATAGCATACTTGTATACCCATTCGCTAAAATATACGCTGTGAGATGTCAAGGAAACAAGTGTGGTTCAATATGGACTAAGACTACGACAGTGTTACCGATCGGTCAGAATGTTCTAGATATAGCAGACATGACTCTAGAACAGAGATATAATCTAGGTCCAATAGTCGTAGTGATAAATCCAACATATGCAACAGAGAACTGGACGTTTAAGATCATTGATGCATTAGGAGGAGTACATACGTTCACTCTAAAGAAGCTAGTAGATTCTAGAACTAAGGTAGTGATAGACATGTTACTACTATGGGAAGATACTTGGCATCCTGGAGTTCTTAAAGAAATTCAGGAAGGACTCTATAATCCTGATTATGTGATAGATAACTGGCTTGACTCAATAATAAGGATAACAATATTCGTAAACGATACAATACGCATACACGTATTATCAGAAGGTGGAGCTTGGATGCATGCATTCTTCCTAGAACCACCAGAACCATCATCAATAGAGAACTTCCTTGAGAAAGAGATACCTAACGATGTACTAAAAGCAATATCAGCAATAGAGAGTGGTACAGGATATGTGAGCCCGCTAGGATTGAAATATATAAAACCATACTACAACGATATACATCAGATATATTGGGTACCTACAGGAAAACTGATAGACCTAAGTAACGTCGCATGGCTATGCAACATGAGGACAGGCAGATGTATAGAAGAGTCATCATAATAATGAAACAAGATACGAAAAATGTTGTTAGGAAATCTTTTAAGTAGCTTACTCACTCTTGCTCTAGCATGTGTCCTCAAGTCAAGGTTAAGGATCCCTCATTAGCTGAGCGTGGTCGTCTTCAGATTGAGTGGGCTGAACGTCATATGCCAGTACTGCTCAAGATAAGGGAGAGATTTCTAAAAGAAAAGCCTCTAGAAGGTTTAAAGATTGCTGCTAGTCTACACGTTACTAAGGAGACTGCTGTCCTAGTACGTACGTTAGTGGCTGGTGGTGCTACTGTAGCATTAGCTCCCTGTAATCCACTCTCAACACAGGATGATGTTGCTGCAGCTCTCGCAGAAGAGGGAGTATACGTATATGCTTGGAGGGGGATGAACGAGAGAGAGTACTACAACGCTATAGGTAACGCATTATCTATAGAACCTGACATAACTATGGACGATGGCGCTGACATAATATCAACATTTCATAAACTTGCCTTGAAGATAGAGGATGATGCTACAAGATACGCAAAAGAGGTTCTAGGTGATCGAGATTTCGAGAAGATGATTAGTAAAGTTATAGGTGGTACAGAGGAGACTACGACAGGTGTCATAAGGATAAAAGCTATGGAACGTGAGGGAGTACTGAGGTATCCTGTTATTGCAGTAAACGAATCATATACTAAGTACCTATTCGACAATAGGTATGGTACAGGTCAATCAACGTGGGATGGTATTCTCAGAGCAACAAACATTCTCGTAGCTGGAAAGGTTGTCGTTGTTGCTGGCTATGGATGGGTTGGGAGAGGAGTAGCAATGAGAGCACGTGGTTTAGGTGCTAGGAGAGTAATTGTTACAGAAGTAAACCCACTTAGAGCACTTGAAGCAGTGATGGACGGCTTCGAGGTCATGCCTATGATAAAGGCTGCAGAGATAGGAGACATATTTATAACAGCTACAGGAAACATGAAGGTAATAAGAAAAGAACATGTAGAGAGAATGAAAGATGGTGCAATACTAGCAAACACAGGTCACTTCAATGTTGAGATATGGGTACCAGATATTGAGGAGCTTGCAGTATCTAAGAGAGAGATTAGACCAGGAGTTACAGAGTACACGTTAAAGAATGGTAGAAGAATATACCTCCTAGCTGAGGGTAGACTAGTTAATCTAGCATGTGCAGAAGGACATCCAAGCGAGGTCATGGACATGTCATTTGCAAATCAGGCACTTGCAGTAGAGTATCTAGTAAAGAATAGAGGAAAACTAGAAAAGAAGGTATATAAGCTACCTGACGAGCTTGACATATCGGTAGCAAAATTGAAGCTTGAAGCTATGGGAATAGAGATAGATGAGCTAACAGAAGAACAGAAGAAATATCTAAGCTCTTGGACTCTAGGAACCTGACTTTCGTTCTCTCAATAACATTATTGCTTCAGCAATATCACCCTTAGTCTCCTCTAACGCTCTTATAGCCTCCTCTCTACTACACCCAGTCTCCTGCATAACAAGCTCAACATCTTCATCAGTATAAGGTTTCTTCTCTTCTCCACTAGACATTATCAGTGCCTGACCTTGAATAACAGGTTGAGACTTCTCTTCACGTCTTATAGAGCTTGACTGTGCCTGAATTTGAAAGACTACTAGACCACCAATATTCATCCTAGCTACAGCTGGAGCATCAATAACTATTCTAGAACCATCTCTAAGAACTATCTCAACCTTAACAACATTGGGGACCTCCTCTAACCTTAGGTTACTTAGGTCAAGGTTCTTTAACATTTTCCTGAGCTTTCTAGGATTAAATGCACACATCTCTCATAGATATTAACGTGAAGATATATAAACGTTCTATACCTTACCTCTAATAAGAAGCACAATCATCAATAATAGACAAATTGAACCGATCGAAATGAGAGATATACTTACAGGTATACTAAATACTGAACGTATAGTGCTCATTAATGCTCCAACAACTATGAATGCTAGAGATATCAGTATTAGAGCGCTCGTTAAAACAATATTAGAGAAGGAACCCTTAACAGGTACTCTCTTCATCAGAGCAAGCTCACTTATAGCATAACTATTCTCCACAACTCTACTAAGTATAAGCATTAGAGTACTAATAGCACATAAGATCGACACATATATCATATCTCTTGAAGGTATGTAAAATCCATGAATAAAAGTTCCTAAAATACTTGCTAAAGTCTTACTAACACTCTCAATCTTCAGAACAATCAGATAAGTTACTGGAGAAATAAAGACAAGAACAACAATACACATTATAGTACATACAAGTGGACCAAGTCTACAAGTTCTAGATGCTAAAGAATATGTTAAAAATATTACTAGAAAGAACATTAAAGAAGCTATGAAAGGATTAATCATAAGACCAATACTATACTCAGCAACATAGGTGAATAATTTCAATAATGGTACTAACATTACTAGATATGATAAGAGAACTGCAGATATTGTTGAGATAGCTACCTGAAGTATAAGTATGATGAATCTATCTAACTTACCTGACATAGTAACATGTTAACTATCCTTCCTATACTAAGCCCTGATGTATGAATTAAAGTTCTAATATTGAACTTTCTTAAATATCTTTGGAACATTACTTTATATATTCTATACATCTCTGCTACATATTCACCATACTCCTCTCTCTTTAAAATATTTGATATATCGAAGTCTATGATAACTATCTTACACCTTTTAGCTAAAGTTCTCAAGTTTTCAAGAACTCTTACAGTATTTTGATCAATATATGTTAGAATTATCATGTAATCAATATTTCTAATCTTTAACATTCCCTTCCCTACTATATGTAACACATCTATACCTGTCCTACCATCACTCTTTCTTTCAATTATATCTCTATACGTTCTAACGTATTCTCTCAATCCCCTCACATTACGTATCTTACCATCATATGGATCTAGAACATATACTCTACATCCTCTTTTGAGAAGGCTTCTAATAAGAGAAAACGTTATTGATATTATTTCCTCCTGAACATGTACTCCTCTACCTCCTATGTCTGTTCTCTCTGATAGATCTGGAATTATCATCACTCTAGAGATGCTCTCTTTCTCATACTCATTTACTAGAGGAACATCAGATCCTGTTCTTGCTGTAGCTTTCCAGTTAATATTCTTAACAGGATCTCCAGGAACATACTTTCTAATCTCTCTAAATTCTGTAGATGCTGCACCTAACATCAACCTTGAAACCATTATTGGAGGTATACGCATCTTCATTGGTCTTAATCGTATACTACGACTAACCTTAACTACGTATGGTGCTATCATTATTTCTATACTTGCAACATCATTAAGCTTCTTTGGACCACCAATACCGAAGATATGGTATAATTCTACCTCACTTACCGTTACCCTACATCTCCCTGTTTTTGATGCTCTAAGCATTATATCATACACCTGCTCCGACCTACCTATACCTTTAATAATCATGAAGCTCGTTCTCCCATGAATTACCTCGAGATTCTCAGGTACTGATAACCTGATAGTTATAGTTCCTAGACCTCTACTAGAGATCACTCTTACCTTGAGATTCATGACATCACCAATCTTGTACTCTCTTCTCTCTAATTGAAGCTGAATCTCAACATCTGGTCTAGGTATTGCTAAGAATGTTAACAATGTTGCTAATATTCCAGTACTTGAGTATAATATATACACATTTGCAAGTAAGATTCCTAGAACTACGAGTATGGTGAACAGTGTTAGACAGTACTTAGATAGGTCTCGAGTAATTAGTGACCTTACTTTCTCTAAATATCTCTCCAGTTCTCGAGATAGCTCACTAGTGGACATCTGAGGATACCTTTGGTACTGGAACCTTTCTCACGCACTCTACGACTACCTCCTCTGGTGATACTTCCTCAGAATATTCTGGCTTAACTATGACTCTATGTGCTAGAGCTTCTCTCACTATGAATAGAACATCATCAGGAATGACGTAGGATCTTCCAAATATGAGTGCTATAGCTTTGCTAAGCTTCATCAATGCTATCGCTCCACGTGGACTTGGTCCTGCGAGTACTCTAGGATCACTTCTTATTGTTCTAACAATATTAGCTATATACTCTAGTATACACTTATCAACATATATGTTCTCTTCTACAATCATCTGAAGCTTAAGGAACCCTTCCCTAGTTACGACAGGAGCAATATCATCTGTAGGATCATCCTTTCTCCATGCTAATCTCCTTCTCAATATCTCAACCTCCTCTTCAACAGTCTGTGGATAACCTATACTTATCTTTACTCCAAACCTATCTAGCAGAGCCTCAGGAAGAGGATATGTTCCCTCCATCTCTATAGGATTCTGAGTTGCTAAAACTATGAAAGGCTGCTCAAGCTTGTATGTTCTACCTTCAATAGTTACTTGACGTTCCTCCATAGCTTCTAGAAGAGCTGCCTGTGTCTTAGGTGGTGCTCTATTGATCTCATCTGCTAGAAGAATGTTTGTAAATATTGGTCCTTTAACAAGCTTAAACTTACCCTTACCAGGAACCCACACCTTAGTTCCAATTATGTCAGCTGGTAATAAATCTGGAGTAAACTGTACTCTCTTGAAACTACATCCTAGAACTCTAGCTATTATCTTTGCTAAAAGAGTCTTTCCAAGACCTGGATAATCTTCAAAAAGTATATGACAGTTTGATAATAATGCAGCAATAATCTTCACAATTACTTCAGGTCTTATGACGAAGTATGAACATATCTGACTAATTATCCTCCTTATATATGGTATATAGCTAGACACGTTTGTCTCGTACATGTCTTCTACTAGAGACTAAGCTAAGATACTTATTATAAGCATGTATCACCTGACTAATAAGATATCTACGTGGAAAGACTACAACATCAGGAAATAGTGCTACAGTAGTAACTAAGATAGGTATAAGATAAACAAGAAGATACAATCCAAGACATACTGCAATAATAGGAACAATAACGATGAGAAGAGTAAATATTTTCTGAACTATACCCATAAGAGATACTTGAGGAATAGAGATAAGAGACTCAGACGCAAAACCCTTCAACTCTTCCTCAGAAGACCTATGACCTCTCAAAATATCTATAACAGCTCTCAAAAGAGCAAGTCTTCTAGCAAGATTCTTATAATTAATAAGCTCTACCTGCCATTTTAAAGCTAGAGGTGGAACCTTAATATCAGAGTACTCTTCAACTATTCTAACAGCTTTCTCAATATTATCAACATTATCAGAATATTTCCCTAACTCAACTATAGAACACAATAATGGAACCTTATCACCCGTCTTTAAAAACTCTCTTAACCTTTCTCTAACCTTAATAGATAAATAGTCTAGTTTTACATCAAGAACTTTATCAAGAGATTCTAAAGTCTCTATTATTAAGGGCCTCTCGCTTCCAAATAAGATATCTACGTGGAAAGACTACAACATCAGGAAATAGTGCTACAGTAGTAACTAAGATAGGTAT
>JAADDN010000056.1 GCA_013153895.1 Thermoproteota archaeon
TGGAAGTATCCGACTTATCCGATGGATGCTCTTGGTGTTGGTTGGTTAGAGGCTCCTCGTGGTGCTGTTCGTCACTGGATCGTAGTTAAGGATGGTAAGATAGCAAACTACCAATACCATGCACCAACAACAGGAAACGCAACACCTAGAACACAGATGAAGATCGTGTGGAACATATTTAAAGCAGATGTGAAAGCTCCAGAACACATAAAGACAGCATATGTTAATGAGTGTCTAATAGGTCCATACGAGGCTGCAGCACTAAACACATATGTGACAGAGGAGCTACCACCAGATCAGTGGACAGGTCTAGACTACGTGAGAGCATTAAGAAGCTTTGACCCATGTATAGGTTGTGCAGTACACCTCGAACTAGCAGGAAGAAAACTAAAGAAATACATATCACCAATAGCGTGGTCACCATGAGCGAGAGAGAGCTTGTTGATATAGTTAAGAAGCTTGTCAAGACTTATCTCGAGATTAAGAAGACTGTAGAAGATGTTGAGAACGAGCTAATAAACACCTTCATAGAACCTTTAAGAAATCTTAATAGGAAGTATACTATTAGAAGATTAATCAATGAGATTCTTGAAGATATTCGTATTGAAGATTGAACTCTCTTATCACACAACTCTTAACATATTCAACATTTTTAAGAAACTTATCCAAGATCTCGCTTAGATCTAATATTTCTAATAGTTTAGTAAATCCTTTCATTAAGTTTTCAAGCGATCTCTCACTTATGGGACTTAGAAGATCTATTCTATCAGGTTTAAATAATAGTATATATACTTTTGGTCTATTCTCTTTAAGGAATATTGATTTTATTAGTATCTGTATTGGAGATTCTGAATGTGATGAAAATGTTTCTAAGTTTATTAAATTTTCTATTATTCTCTCCTCTATGTCATCTCTGATCTCATATATTATATATTCTTTATCTATTTTTCCACAATCTATTAATATGACTATGTCATAGTTCTCCATGTATAGTATGTGTAGTATGTCAAGTACTTCAATTCCTAGTGGGTGCAGGTCTACTTTCTCATTTTTTAGTACTTCTTCTAGACATTTGACGAATAGTGTTCCTAATCCTTCATCTCCGAACAGTACGTTTCCTACTCCTATGATACCTATTTTCACTTTTCTTATCGTCTAGGTTCAGCAGGTTAATACTTTATATCTGTTGATGTTCACTATCTAATGTGGAGCTAACTAGGAGAGAATTCCTGAAAACTTGTCTAACAGCTGCGATAGCTGGAGGAGTCCTGATGTTATTACAGGGCAAGCTGACTCCCATAGTT
Organism: Thermoproteota archaeon; assembly: GCA_013153895.1. GTDB lineage: Archaea > Thermoproteota > Thermoprotei > Thermoproteales > Thermocladiaceae > JAADER01. The sequence goes on from JAADDN010000056.1 coordinate 1,305, forward strand.
AAGGCTTTAGAGAGGTATGAAGGTAGTGTTGATCCTCTTGAACTTTACTGGGTTGAGTGTGCTGACTGTGCTGGTGATACTATTGCTATACTTGATGCTACAGCTGTAGCAAGCTCAATAATATCTAAGCTACTATATGAGAAGGGTCTTGGAACTAAGGCTAGCTTAGCATGTGGTCAGACTGTTAGTGTAGAGTGGTGGAAACCTCCATTCAACTCTGACCTAGCATATGTTCTTCTCGGCTTAAAGGTTGATCTAGCATTTCATGATACTGTTAGACCTGAGTGGGGTGAAGAGATAGAGATTCTTGGTAGATACATAAAGCCTCACTATCCTGCTACATATGTTGAGATTCTTGAGGAGACTGTGAAGAAGATAATGGAGGGTTCACCACCACTATATGCTCTCGTTCTTGAAGGAGCATTAACAGACGAGGTGTTCTACAAGAAGTACTATAATGGGTGGAATACAATACTTGGAGAGAAGGTTGTAAATGGTAGGAGAGTTCCATGTACGATAACAGAGTGGTTCTACAAGTTGTGTAAAGGTGCTATAGGTGTAGTTGCTGCTGGAACATGTGCATGTTATGGTGGTATGCCTTCAAACTATGCACCTGATACTTACAACTTCCAGCTTGAGAAGGCTGCTACACACTCACCATCTGGAGCTATGGGCTTCTTCCCTGATCCCATAAAAGATCAGCCTGGATTCGTGAAGAAGTATCTCGAGTATGCTGAGAAGGGGATCCTAGAAGAGGTCTGGGAGTGGTCCTCGGAGGAGGTTAGAGTATTCAAGGACGCGTTAGTACCATACTACAACTTCATATTTAGGAAGACTCCACCAGCTCTATCACCTAAGGCTGAGTCTAAGATTGCTGTAGCAGTTCCTGGATGTCCAGCTAATGGTAATGCTATAACGCTAACTCTAGCTTACCTACTGATAAAGTATCTATGTATTGTAATTCCAGAGCTGAAGAGTATAGTTAAGGCGAAGCTAGAGCTAGACTCTTACTGGAGACCAAAGTACTTCTACGTTAAGGTAGGTACACATGAGATAAAGGTTCCACTCTTCGGATATAAGCTTCATGCTCCATTAACACCTGAGGGAGTTTATGAGACAGGTACGGGAGAGAAACTCAAGCTCTGTGCTGGATGTCCAAGATATGTAGACTATCTAGCTAGTAGATTAAAAGCATATCCAGCAGATGGATCAGGATACTGCCTATACGCTGTAGGATGTAAGGGACCAATAGTGTCCTGTCCATGGAATGCTATAGGATGGATAATAGATTATGACCCTAATACTGGGAAGTTCCTAGCTGGAGAAGAGGCTCCTGGAGCATGTACTAAGACTGGTGCACCATGTATAGGATGCGTCATGCCAGGATTCAGTGATGCATATGAGCCGTTCTTCGAGGCTGCTGCAGCACCAAGAGTACCTGAGGGAACTGATGAAGCTCTAGCGACGGTCCTACTACCAGCAGCTGCTGGTGTTGGTGCTGCATTTGCTCTACGTGAGTACGTTAAGAAGCGTAGAGCTGAGGCAGAGGCCTCTCAGGCTGGTCAGGAGTCCTCCGAGGAAAAGACTGAAAAATCACAGTAGACTAACTAGTCTGTGGATCTCTTAACCTTCGTACTCTGGTACCTATCGATACCGACTGTAGCGATATTTGTCGGAGGAATGGTGTATAAGGTAATGAGGTATGCATTAATGGCTAGAATATTAGTTCCAAAGCCAGAGTTTCGTTGGAGAGAGATAGCTATAAGAAAGGGATCGTTCTGGGATATAGGATTCTGGCACTGGATAAAGGAGCTCATAGCAGTGTTCCTGAGACCAATAATATGGTCACTCAGAGTTAACGTTCTAGACTTCGTTGGTGGACTACTGATGCTTCACATTCTTGGAGTCATACTGATACTCTTCCTAGTTGGTACACATGTTGGAATATGGTTCAACTATGTTCCATACCTGAAGCTCGGTATCATAGATCTAACACCTCTGATACTTCTAATAGAGAAGATATGGTTCTTCCTATGTCTAGCAGTTAAATATAGCACTAAGGTCGTAGCATTAAGTCCATGGAGCATAATTGTCATAGCAGGTAACGCATACGTCCTAGCTCTCTGTGTTCTAGCAGCAATAGCTTACAAGTTTGTTGATCATTTAATAAAGGTGAAGAGAGGTATAATAAACATAAGACCAGGAGACTTCGCAGCACTATTACTACTACTAGCAGTAGTACTAACAGGATTCTTAACAGCATTCTCACCAATAACAACTCCAATACCTGTACAGAGACTACTGCTAGGTCTACATGTACTATTTGGAGAGATATTCTTCATGACACTACCATTCACGAAGTTCTCACACTTCCTGTTTGGTTACTGGTACGGTAAGATTCATGAGCTATATGATGCATATGCTAAGAGAGGGGTGTAAGCCATGATGAGGGCAGAATCTAAGAACCTAGAGAAAGCTTTCTGGAGGTTAAGCAAGTATATCGAGTCAAACACTATTCACTATGTTGAGAACTGTATAAGCTGTGGAATATGTTATGAGATCTGTCCAGCATATCACCTAGATCATAAGTATGCACCAGCACCAATAGGTGAATGGTTCAGAAGGTTCTACCGTAGACAGCTTAATCCTATAGCTAGAGTACTTGGAAAGCTAGCTCACGCATATCCTCTCACTATAGAGAACCTGATGAAGGCTAGAGAGTACGTCTATAGATGTACTAACTGTGGAGCATGCTACATGGTCTGTGCTGCAGGTATAGATAGTGGTCATCTAGCACTACTTACTAAGAGTCTCATAAATGATGCTGGTCTAACACCACAAGTATTGAAGACGTTGAACGAGATGGAGCTTAAGATGACATATCTGACAAGCAAGGTACAGGACCTATATGGTAAGCTCATAGAGGAGATAAAGAAGATTGCTGGTGGAGAAGCACACATAAATGAGCCTGATAGGTCAGTATACATTCCAATATCTGTCTGTGATCTAGTATTTGCTAAGGATGTCATAATATCAACCATAAGGATACTTGAGAAGCTTGGAATAACTTGGACAATACCTGATGTACCAGTCGGAATTAGACCACCAATGGGATATGTCATAGGAGACTTCACGAGCTATGCTGCACTTATAAGAAGAATATACCTCAACGCTAAGGAGCTGAACTGTAGGATAATACTAGTAACAGACTGCGGCTATATGTATCCTGCTCTCAGGTTCGAGGGTCCATACATAGCAGAGATAGAGCAACCATGCAAGATATTGAGCATAGTAGAGCTACTTGAAGACTATGCAGAGAGAGGACTACTACACTTAAGAAAGATAGCTGACGTAGCAACCTGGCATGACCCATGCATGTTGATGAGGAGAGGTGGAGTAGAGTACCCACATGCAATACTAGAAGAATCAACATTCTTCACAAAACTGAAATGGTCAGGCAAGTACTCCAGATGTTGTGGAGGAGGATCACACATGTTCTTCCTACAGGAGGAAGTAGCTAAAGCATTATCAGAAGTACTTGAAGTTGACCTAGTGAAGATGCTTGAGAAAGATACCTTTGCTAGAAAGATAGCAGAGTTCGGATACGAGATGGCTAAACATCGTGCACAGGAGATAATTGAGAACGGTCCAAAAATAGTGATTACAGCATGCACATCATGCATATTCATGCTTAGAAAAGCAATATCAGAATCAACAATGCCATTCATAGAAGTTAAACATCTAGCAGAGTTCGTAGCTAAAAACATGCTGTAACTACATGCTTACCAGTACCACAGATAGAATAGATAAGCATAGTAGAACTATCTTCAATTTATTGAAATCTTTTAGAACAATCATAGAGTAGACTGTTGGTATTATAAATGCGAATCTAAGTATGAGAGATGTTATAGAGATCTCACCAATAGCATAACATATGAGAGCAAGATAGGAGCCGATACAGCTACATGCTCCTGCACTTGCTCCAATAATAGAAACATTCTTATCAATCTTCTTATCTCGATAATATATTGATAATAGTATTAGTTCGAAGAGGTACATTAAAAATATGCAGAATGGATAATTTCCTAGTAATCCAATTAATTTGAAAAATTTCACAAGCACCCCAAGGAAGCCCCAGGTGAAGAACGTTATGAGAGAGTATGCTAGACCAATCATATTTAAACCTTGTTTAGAATTTTTAAAAGCTTCAGTTATAGATAACAATATTGTTAGTATTATTATCATTAGGCCAATGTATTGGTAAATATCTAATCTTTCTTTAAATATTGATATTCCAATTATTAGGGGTATTATGAAGTTTAAGCCAAGTATTATGTTTACTAAGCTTGGGCTTGACACTGCATTTGCACGATATAGTGATATTGCTCCGATAACGCTTAACGCTCCTAAGCTTGCTCCACATACTAGGTCTCCCATGTTTATATTTGTTTGTCTTAAGATAAATAATATGGATAATGATAATAATGTTGCTGTCAGGTTCAAAATTATTAGAAAGGTCCCCTCATTACCGTATCGTGATCCTATTATGTATAGTGTTCTAGATGTTCCAAAGAGGAGTAATGCTATTATTGCAAGATAGATCCATCGCACTTTATCTATGTGTGAGAGATATGCTTAATTATTTCCTAGATATTACTAGTCTACCTCATGTGTGAGAGGTACTGCGAGATCTTCAGGATATCGTCAAGATTGTACGAGGAGGCTCGAAAATTATTTCCAGGAGGAGTAAATAGTCCTGTGAGATTAATGAGACATCTCCCATATCCATTCTACGTTAAGGAGGCTTATGGTCCTTATCTGATTACTGTTGACGATGTCAAGCTTATTGATTACTGTATGGGTTTTGGACCTCTCATACTTGGTCATAGACCTAGACCTGTGCTTGAGAAGGTACGTGAATATCTTGAGAGAGGGTGGATGTATGGTACTCCTACAGAGATAGAGATAGAGTATGCTAAGACGATAATGAGATACTTCCCAAGTATAGAAATGATGAGGATAGTAAATACTGGTACGGAAGCAACAATGAATGCTATTAGACTAGCAAGAGCATACACGAAGAGGAAATACATAGTGAAGTTTGATGGATGTTATCATGGTGCTCACGATCATGTTCTAGTTAAGGCGGGGAGTGGAGCAGCTACTTGGGGAGTACCTACTAGTGCTGGAGTGTTAGAGGAGGTTGCTCGATATACGATAGTTCTACCATTTAACGATATTGAGAGCGTTGAGAAGACTTTCAGAGAGCTTGGTAACGAGATTGCCTGTATAATAGTTGAGCCAATAATGGGCAACTATGGTCTAGTTCCAGGAGATCCAGAGTTCATTAAGACTCTGAGAGAAGTATGTGATAGGTATGGTTCCTTACTCATATTTGATGAAGTAATTACAGGTTTTAGAGTTGATATTGGAGGAGCACAGAAGATATATAATGTTAGACCTGACATAACTACTCTAGGCAAGATAGTTGGAGGTGGATTCCCAATAGGAATATTTGGTGGTAGGAGAGAAATTATGGAGCTTATTACACCTCTAGGTCCAGTATATAATGCTGGAACATTTAATGCTCATCCAATATCTCTAGTAGCTGGTCTAGCAACAATTAGAGAGTTAGAGAAGGGTTATCCTTACGAGATTGCTAATAGAGCTTCTGAAGAGATTACGAAAGCTATTCAGGATGTTGCTACTGATTGTAAGATTCCTATCAAGGTTATTAGAGTAGCATCAATGTTTCAGATATATTTTACTGAGAGAGATATTAAGAATGCTGATGATGTACGTTCAAGTAATGTCAAACTATATGAAAAGCTTCATAAGAAGTGTCTGCTTGAAGGTCTATATTTAACGCCAAGTCAGTATGAGGTTAATTTTACATCTGCTGCTCATGATGATGAGGTTGTTCAGAAAACTATAGAGATTTTATGTAAATGTTTGAGAGAGATCTCTAGATCTTGAACTCAGATAACTCTATTGTACATGTTTCACCAAACTTGCAGCTGGAGAGGTCGAAGGTCCTGTTAAACATCTGTTCGATAACTGCTGAGTAGAGTATCCCTATAGCACATGGTCTAACATGTACCCTCTCTACAAAATCTGGACGCTTCTTTATTAGATCCTCTAT
>JAADDN010000113.1 GCA_013153895.1 Thermoproteota archaeon
CTGTCTTTGTTAGGCCTATTTTATCTCTTTCTCTAGTTTTAGCATTATTAGTGTAGTGTTGTCTGGTGCTCCTCTTCTTATTATTTCGTTATGAATTTCTTTACATGTTTTTTCTAGGTTTTTCCGATCTATATATGTTACTAGTTCATCTGGTCTTATTACTTTCGTTAGACCATCTGTTGCGAGAATTATTAATGAGTTTTCTGGTAATGTTATTGGTCCTACATGTTCTATCTTATCTATTTTGAATCCTAGTGCTTGTGTTAGCATGTTGTCTGTAGCATGTTCTGTACATAGTTTAATTATTCCAACATTATTGAGTATGTATGCTGATGAGTCTCCAACGTGTGCTAGGTGAAGTGTGTTGTTTATCATTATCATTCCTGTGAATGTTGTTGCTGATGCTTTTCCTACATGTACTGAATATTCCTGAATCTCTAAGTGTGCGCTTCTTATAGCCTTCTCAAGTATTGTACGTGGATCGTCTTCTATAAACGTGTATGTTGCTAAGTTCCTTATTGCTATGTAACTTGCTCTCTCACCATACTCAAGTCCACCAACACCATCTGCGACGGCTGCAGCTATGATAAGCATTCTCTCATCGCAGTATCTCATATCTATGCTCATAATTATTCCAGAATCCTCATTATTCTCACGTACTAGTCCTATATCATAGAGGACACAATCGTAAAAGCCTACGTTAGTAGTTACGCATTGTAGATCCTTACTCTTCGATTCTCTCAATACTACTCCTAGAAACTCACCTTCAAATGTTTTTATAATAAATGTTCCCTTCTTTAAAGAGATAGTATTTTTAACATCTTTATCATAGAGTAATGATCTAATTTTAACATTAATACCAGAACATTTATTATTAGATACAACTAGGAGACCAGATCTCTTCTCAATTATCATGTTAACTATTGAGTGAATTATAATTGACGGATCTTTAACATCTAGGAGAGTTACGAGATTATATGTTACTGCTCTCAAAATATTTAAGAGATGCTCAAAATCTTCGGAGTATGCTAGTATGCCATAGTTAAATATCTTGTTTAGACACGCTACTCTAATAGTTATACCACATGTAACATATCTATCTGATGGTGCTGGAGCTACCTGTAAATTAGCTGATGAAGATATCATATCGATCTACTTCAATTCTATGAAATTTTTACCTAACTTACAGGATTTTCATCACCAGTATCACCTCCCTCCTTACTACCCTTATCTTCCTTCTTCTCTTCTGACACCATCGTACTAACATCTGTACGTACCTCCGTGAACTCTCTAGCAGGAATAACCTCACCCTCCTCCGAGTACACCATCGTGCTTGGAGGCTGCTCAACAATCTCCTCTTCTCTTCTACTACGTAGAGATCTCACTAAGACTGTTGTCGCTCTCTTAAGTTTACCTCTAAATAAGATTCCAGCTATAGCTATCCCAGCACAACTACCAATACCTATCAATCCAAGATAGCTCCTTGACCAGAGTATATCTATCTCCATAGGCTGATTGACCACTATGTTAATAGTCTCAGATTTCCCGGACTCTCCAGTACTAGTCTTCCAACCTTCGAACAATGTTGATACTAGGAACCACATGTCGCTAGGTTTATAATTCTTAACGTTTATGTACAGAGATGAACCTGGTGGTACTAGTCTAGTAAACTTCTCATATATATTACCATCAACTAGTACAACTATCATAACCTTATAATATCTTGAGTACTTTGCATCACATATTAGAGGTGACGTTACATGAATAGTTAACGATGTAACATTCTCTAGAGAACCTACCTCACAGATCCAACTATCGAATAAAAGTACAGTTCCATTACCTTCATCAAGTTTTGAAGGAACTTGTATAGATAAGTTGTAACCTTTCTTAAACCATCCTTCAGCTAACACACCTTCAGGATATGTTAACTTAATATAATACTCGACACTATAGTAAGCTACTATTGTGCTTGGACTGCTCTCAGAGATCTTAATCTCAGTATTATTGAGTCCATTACTCCATCCTGAGAATACGAGCCTAACATATCTACTTAACCTCACCTGTAATGGAACACTTAGAACTATAGACCTCTTATACAGCGTGATATAACCCTCACCACATACCTTAACATTTTCTGCACGTGCACAAATACTTCTTATTATCGTACCATTTCGTATCTCTATTACTACCCTTAAAGTAGAGTATGATGAGAAGCTTAACCTATATTTGAAGATCTCTGGAAAGTTATAATAAGGATTTGAACATAAGAGTGAAATGTTCATCGTAAAGTTTCCTAAAGTCTTTGGTATAGCTTCTACGTGTATTACCAAGCTCTGATTATTATGAACAACCTTGTTACTATACCATATCTTCAAGATCTTTAGAGACGATGATGATCTTACTGTTACATTATCTATCTTACATGGTCCTCCTAGATCTCTCAGAATTACGGTTATGTCATTAGTCTTATCAACTCCTAATGCTTTAGGACTATATCTCTCAAGCACTAGCTTACATGTGGATGGTAGAACTGTAAGGTTAAGATAACCAGCAAAATATAGATAACCCGCAGAGTAGTCTCTTAACGTAACATTTACGTAAGCCTTCTCGACTCTAGGTATGATTTTGCTAACCTTAAACTTGACAGACACTCTCTGAATAGAGTTAGGTAGTGATAGAACATAAATGTTCCTGCTTGACAAGATCTTAAGGTTGTTAGATAAGTAGAATGTTACGTTAAGTCGTGCCTGTAGCTCTCCAAGATTTATTATGTTTAGATCAACCTCATATACATGTCCAGGAACAAGTTTTACATATGGTGTAGTATAGGTCTTTCCTGTAGTTAGATCCTTAATATCGTTTAAAGTTACCTTCAGTACTGGTGGTATTGTTACTACAACCTGTGTAAGACCAATAACTTTCTCAAGGTTAGGACCGTACTCTATAGCTGCTATGAATGTGTATATTGTTCTCATGAATGGTGTAGTATTGAACAGGTAGAAGCATCCTCCTCTAACAATAACGTATAGATGATCTTCAACTCCATAACCTGTTCTAAGTACTGTAAGTAAGTGAATAGTACCTGTAAACTGTCTCAAGTCAACTACGAACAGTACCTCGTGATATAGAGGTACGCTCTGCACATATCTGAAGTATGGACTTACTGGAAACACTATGGGAGATCCAGGTAAGCTACGTTCTATATCGAGAAGCTTTCCGTATAAGGTTGCGTTAGTGTCTGGACATACGTAACCATAGTATGATATTAAGTAAGCATGTGATACTACTATAAGCATCAGAAGCAATATTACTGCTCCTAGTATGATGCTCCTACATAATACTAAGCGATCGATATCCATGAAGTATTAGAAAAAGACATAATATTTAAACGTTAGTCTAATAAGAGGTTACATAAGCTTGAAAACTATGTTGATCACTCCTCCTGGACTTATAACGTCACCATCCTTGAGTTCTTGAGGACCTTTACCCTTTATCTCGACACCATTCAGTAATGTACCATTCTTGCTACCACAATCCTCTATGTACCACTTTCCACCTCTCATGAATATCTTGAAGTGACCACCCTTCTCTTCTCTAGTTATGAATCCTAGAACCTCCTTAGGTAGACCCCATCTCTCGAAGGTCTCTCTACCAAACACTTTGACAGGTTCAGTAACAGGAATCTCGACACCGTTAGGCAGCACGAGACGGTAAAGTACTGTACCAAGCTTGGTCTCCTCACTCGTCTTCTGCTGAGGTTGTGGAGTAGGTTGAGCAGGTTGAGGTGTGGGCTGTGGAGGTGGTGTAACGTATTGAGGAGGCGGTGGTGGAGGTGGAGCAGTTACGGTAGTCTTACCAGAGGATCTCTTTGACCTAGATATAGCTACAGCAACAGAAGCTGCAACAACTACAGCTATAACTACTCCTATTATGACCCAGGTCAAGAGGCCTCCACTAAATAGTCCTAAGCCTGATGATGAGGCTTCAGACTCTACAGTGAACGTTATAGCTGGAGATGTTACTATGTTACCACCATTCTGAGACTCTATATCAACCCTAAGCTGCCACTCTCCTGGCTGTACATTGCTCGTAACCATGAACAGTGGTATACACTGCATGTTCTGGGGACCTATGGTCAGAGTCTTGAATCCTCCATAGACTGGGACGTAGGTAGTCTCACCTGGAGCCTTAGTATATAGTTTCACCATTATTGTACATGGATTCTCAGATGAGAAGCAGACATATATCGTCTCTCCCCTATGGTAGGAACTTACAGGACTAGTACAGAAGTTACTATTCTTGCACAGATTTATGTATACTACACCACATCTCGGGAAGACTACCTCTGCAGAATATGCATACGATATCGATGCTGCAGACGCTATCAGGATCATCATGGTTAGTAGCACAATGTTGATCATCTTACGATCAATCAGGGTCATGCTCCCCATAAGAGTACGCAGGTAGAGGTTTTAAATATTAGCATCACATGTACGAGATATCGCTATCTTAAGATAGAATTCTTAAAATTGCGAGATAGAACTTAACTTGAGGGATCTTGGCTCAGCTTACCATAATAAGAGAGGGAGTAAACATAGGAGGAAGATATCGAGTATACAAGCTATACAAGATAGGTGGAATGAGCAAAGTATGGCTAGCAAGAGACCTAGAGACAGGACAAACAGTAGTCGTTAAGGAACCTAGACTAGATCAGAACGTGATACTTAACGTAGAGAAGATAAGACATGAAGCACATGTGTTAAAGAGGATAAGACATACCAATATAGTAAATCTTCTGAAAGCTCTCGAGCTTCTAAAAGACTTAAACATAGATGGAGCTACCGTGAGACCTGCAATATTAGTACTAGAGTACGTTAATGGTCCATCCCTCCTAGAGCTTCGTAGAAGAATGGAACTTTCTCGAGTAGAGATTCTAAACATAATGTCTCAACTATGTGCGGTAGTTTCATACATACATAAGAACAACATAATACATAGAGACTTGAAACCATGTAATGTTCTAACTCAGAACACTGGTACAGGAACACTATGCAAGGTCATAGATTTTGGAACAAGCAGATACTACTTCGATCAGATGACTTCAAAAGAGATCGTGATATCTCCTGGAGGATATACAGCACCTGAACAGTACATGGGAGTCTCAACACCACAGAGCGATATCTGGTCTCTAGGTGCAATATTGTTCTACCTTATAACAGGTAGAGACCCAATAGTAGACCTTCCCGGATATCCAAACGCTACTCAGAGACCTCCGGACCCAGCAAGATTTGTTAGAGACGTAGATGAGAGACTACGATACGTTATAGCTAGAGCAATGCATCCTGACATGTCTATGCGCTACTTAACTGCAGAACAGATGCTTATGGATCTTCAAGGATACTTTAGAGAAGAGCTTAGACCTGGATGTATACAAATAGCGGTTAAAGGTCAAGTATATACCTTAGATGCAGACTGCATAATCATAGGTAGAGGAGATGATCCTAACATACCTATAGGAATATATCAGGATGGAAAGTACGTGTACATGCTCATATATGATCCTAACAAGTACATAAGTAGAAGACACTGCATGATATTTAGAAAAGGTAGAAAATGGTACCTAAGAGATCTCGGAAGCTTAAATAAGACAGCAGTCTACAGACAAGGCTTTGGATGGATAATAATACATAGAGGATATAGAGTAGAATCACCAGACTTCGAGCTCATGAATGGAGATATAGTATCGATAGTGTACGATGAGAAGAAGGGACCATACTTACAGATGTCTATAAGATTCATGTGACATTATTAAGAGAATTCTCTAGTATAGTCTCGTAGTTCCATATCCATACAGTGCCTCGACTTTAAGATACTTACTTAACTTATCTATGACTTTATTAATCATTTCTGAGCTTCTAGCATACAGATATATCCCAACATTATTATTTCTCTCCATGAACTTATATATAGCATGTGCATAATTAGTAGCTAACACGCTATTACTTGTATTAAACTTTCCAAGTTTACTACATAGATATGCTATAAAGAGGTAGAAACCATCAAAGAGCTTGAAGTTAGAATCTGAACTTGATAGTGATGCAATAAATATTCTGATCCCAATGAAGGCTGCTAATGCTCCTGCAACAAGAGAGAGTGATCCAATAAGATAATATAGTATGCATCCTAGAATAACTGCACCAGCTATGATTATCATTAGACGAGTTATAAGTACGGTGAATACTCTCTTTATCCTAGAACGAGTCAGTAACTCATGTATATCGTACAGGTAGACTCTATATATTTTTGAGGGTGAGAACATGTTCATGCTCTCCATACATGCATTATAGTCTCCTACACATATTATACCACTATTTCTACCTCTTCTAATCCTTAGTAGTCCAATCTGATGCATTAGTAATAACATCGTTTCTGAGTTTATATGTTTAGCTATGATCAACTATATGCATCTTATGATCATGTACGATATGTAAGATATTGTTAGAGCTAGAACAAACATGTATAATGTGATCAGTAGCGCATATCTTGTACCTACTTCTCTACATAATACAGCTAGCGTAGATACACATGGCATGTACAACATTGTGAAGACGGTAAATGCAATTATCTGACTTGTAGTGAGACCTTTCAATCCTATTAGGTCGAGGACAGCTATTATGTTCTCCTTAGCTATCATTCCAGCTATAGTTGCAAGTCCAAGCTTCCACGAATATATGTGAGGAATATTGTACAAATATTCAAAGAGCCTTCCAAGAGCAGCTCCAACATATGCAGCATAGCTTCCAGCTATATTAGCAACATATCCTGTAGGTCCATAATGCAGTAGTAACCATATTATGAGGCAGGATAGAAAGATTACTGTTCCAGCCTTCTCTAAGAAATGTTTAGTAGTACTCCACGAGATCCACCACACTACTCTAAGCTTTGGAGAATGAATTGGAGGTATCTCAAGCAGAAGTTCTGGACTATCACCTACTTTAAACATTTTTCTCAAGAACAGTGAAGTTACTAAGCATAGAGCAACCCCTATACTAATTATAGAAAATACTGATACTAGAAGAGCAAGTGGATTAAGATGAGCAATAGCTGTCAATATGTAGAGTAGAACTAGAAACCTAGCCTGACAAGGTATGAGAGGTACGGATAATGCTACTTGTTTTCGTTCATAGTACTCTATAGCTGTTCTTGACGCTAATACCGCAGGAACATTACAACCAAACCCTATCATTATTGGATAAATAGAACGTCCTGATAACCCAAATTTAGACATTATAGAGTGTAATGCTACAGCCATCCTTGCACCAAGTCCAGAATCTTCAAATATAGCTAAGATTACAGACATTATGAACACTAGTGGTGCTAATGATATTACTGCTCCAAGACTCTCAATAATTCCACGTAGAAGATTACTGATAAGTACACTATGAGTTAGAGATGACACGTAAATTGCGAGGTAATTGAAAGCTTCAGATAAGATTCCAGATATAGAGTAGCTCTCAACCAGCTCAGCTAGCTTTCTGAGACCTACAATATAGAATATTACGTTCGCTGGAAAACCCATATTTATGATTAATGCAGAACAAATTATGAGAGATAACAACAGTATTGATAGTATAGGTCCAACTATGGGTCTCATGAACAGTCTATCTACCTTACTTAGAAACACGCTCTCGCTGACCTTAGCTCTAACTATATTTCCCTCTAACACCTTCTCTACAATTTTTCTACGAAACTCTAAGATTATATCTTCAGGATATTTTCCATTTCTCTTCTTAAACTCTTCTCTAAACCTTATTATATTATTATAACATTCGTAATCTACTTCTTCTAATATTCTAAGAAACTCTTCATCACCTTCAATAAGTTTTAGAGTTATCCATCGAACATTGACATCAGATTTTAGAACATTTCTAACTTTCTCTCCACAAGGTTGAAACTTTCGTACATATTCTTCAATTTCTCCATAATTTATAATGAGCTCACTAACATTCCTATTCTTATAAACTCTCACTATCGTGTTCAGAAGATCTTCTATTCCTTCTCCTGTGTATGCTGAGATAGCTATAACAGGAACTCCAAGCCTCTTGCTTATTCCTTCAATATTTATATGAATACCATACTTATGCGCAATATCGTACTTCGTTAATGCTATTATGACGTTTCCCCTCAACTCTAGGAGCTCTATAGCAAGTAGCAGAGATCTCTCTATAGTTAATGTATCTACTAGGACCACGTATACGTCAGCTCTCTCCTTAATTATGTATTCTCTCGCAACTCTCTCCTCCAATGATGATGGTGTTAGTGAGTATGTTCCAGGTATGTCTACTAGCTCTATTATGTAGTCCCTATACTTCAATCTTCCAGTCTTTATCTCTACTGTTGTTCCAGCCCAATTACTGACTCTCGTAGTCTTACCTGAAAGAACATTGAATAAAGATGATTTTCCAACATTTGGCTGTCCTACTAACACTACCTTTATCGTTCTCAAATCTTTTCTACTACTCATCACAAGCACCTTTTTAAATTCCTCGCACAGTTCTACTAGTAAGCAGAGATGGAGATCAATTTAAGATATATCCTAGCAAGTAGTGGCAGAAGGACCTGTGAAGAGAACGTGTTACAGGACTATCTCTCCACTATCTATAGACTAGAATCTGTCTATGGTGTAGCAAAGACGAGCAAGATAGCTGAAGAACTTAACGTTACTCCTGCAACAGTGACGAAGATGGTTAGAAAGTTAGAGAAGGCTGGACTAGTAAGATACGATAAGTACAAAGGAACTAACCTAACAGATCATGGAAGGAAGATAGCTATGAAAGTCGTATGGAAGCATCGTGTATGTGAATGCTTTCTCAGAGATATCTTGAAGATGGACATGTATAGAGCACACATCTACGCTCACGCTATGGAGCACCTTCCTGATGAGATAGTACTGAGAATATATGAGATAGCTGGAAAACCACTCTACTGTCCTCATGGTAACCCAATAGTTGACCTAGAGAAGCATGTTAGAAGAGGAGAGATATTGGCAAGATGTGCTAGACCTGGAGAAGAATATAAGATTGTTAGGATACTTGGAGAGTTCTCAAAAGTGTTAAAAATATTTCATAAATGGGGAATAGACATAAACAAGACGATAAGAGTATTAGAAGTGAGAAATAGTAGAATAATAACAGAGACTGAGAATGGTAACATAGAGATGCCTAAAGAACATGCTGAACTTATTGAGGTAGAGGTAGCGTAGAATTAAAAATTAGACCTGTCTCAACTTATATAGCGATAAGACTTGCGCAGAATAACATACCTTTCTCAGTTAGCACCAGGAATGAGAGCTAGAATAGTAGATATACAGGCAGGATATGGCCTAAGAAGGAGACTCATAAGTCTAGGTCTAGCTCCAGGACAGGAGATCACGGTTCTTCAGACTGTTGGAAGAGTAATGATAGTATCTACAGGTTCTACAACAATAGCACTCTGTAGAGGAATGGCTCAGAAGATTCTTGTAGAAGTATTATAGATTCTCTAGGATAAATACGTTATCTGAGGTCCTAAAGTATCTACTAGAGAACTTCTTAGAGACTTTATCTCTAACTTTTCTATTTATCTCAATTATTTTAGATACATTCTTCATAATATCGCTAGAAAAGAATAATAGAAACTTCTTATAACGCTCTTTATCTATCCTCCTTCTCTTAACACCAATTATTGCTAACAAGAGTTCTACACAGTCTATTATTGATGAATAATCTTCTGTTACAAGATTAACAGTCGAACTATATAGTAAGTGTGGAGATGTAGTATTTATTGATATTGAAGCATTAGCTTCAGCACAAGCTTCTGCATCAACGATAGAGTCACCAACGTATATTACGATGCTGTTCTCTTTAAGCATTCTGACTATTCTTGCCTTAAATTTTGAACCAGCTATTCCAGACTGTTCAACTAACCTCATTGTTAAGTATTCTCTCAAATTCTTATTCTCTATCTTCTCTATGAACGAGTCTACTGCACTTATAGGTAACTTATCTTCTATAATGTATCTAGCAATCTCACATACCTTCTCAACTATCTTCTGAACCTCACTTCTCGAAGCTATACTTTCAAGAATATCTATAACGTTCTCCTGAACGACTCCGTCAAGCTTAGTATTACATGTTGAAAATACTTTAGATGTATCTATTCCTAACATGCTTGCAACCTTATTAGCAAAAACATGATATGAGGAAGTTGTAACAGTTATGCTATACCTTCTACTTAACTCGTCGACTATGCTTAAAAACTCTTCATGCACTACTAGGTTTGATTCTTCTTCCGCAATCTGTTCAATATCTTGTGAAGATAGACCATGAGAATATGCTATCAGTAACGAGAAGAATGGTGTAGTACCTGTCTGATATCTTCCTCCTCTACCTAATCTCTCCTTGATCCATCTATAATCATCATACATGTCAAATATCTTAAGTAGTTTTACACAGTCTCCTCCACATTTCTCGGCTAGAGTCTTCGCGAAGTCTGTTCCAGGAGGCGTTAGTACTCCTTCTAGATCTAGTACTATGCTTATGCTCATCCTCTCCTTATTTTGTATTCTGTTCCTCCAATATTTCTTAGACACTCTCTAGCACAGTCCATGCCTAGTTTAACACAATCTTTCAACTCCATTCCTCTAACTACACCTATTAGAAAACCTCCTGCAAATGCATCACCTGCTCCTGTAGTGTCCACAATAGTGTCAACCTTTGGAGCAGGAAATTCGTAGTATGTTCCATCTTTCGTATATATTCTAACACCTCTCTCACCCATCGTAGCAATGACTAGATTTGTAGAGTACTTATCTATTATTGTTAGAGGATCATTATACATATTGTAAAGCTCGTCAAGTCTTGCAAACACTATATCAACATTCTTAAGAAGCTCATCTATATATGGCCTATACCTCTCATCTTTGTAGAGAGAACAGTAGAGAGAACCTAACATGAGTGATCTAATACTAGAGTTCACAATCTCGTATGCAAGTATCTGAGCATTAAGAGGCTCAATACCTCGTGTACATGCGAACGTAGACGTGTGAATTACGTCTACGTTCATTCCCTCTAGGGGATATACTAGATCTCTACAGAATAAGTCGTTAGCTCCAGGATACACAAATATTCTTCGACTCCCCTTTCTGCTTGAGAGTATCAGTGTCTTTCCAGTTTCTTCTCCCGTCATAACGTATCCTATATATTTCAATCCTAGATCTCTCAGCTTCGATATTATCCACTCACCATCAGGATCATCTCCAACAACACCATGAATCTTCACGCAAGCCTTATCATCAACCTGCTTAGCAGCATATAACGTATTAACTACAGATCCACCAACACGTACATGAGGCTCATACATGGACAAGTACTTCCTGAACTCTTCCGCAGATACAGCATTCTCAACATCTTCTACAGGATCATCAGTAAGAACTATATGATCCTTATTTATTGCAGCAATACCTAGAATTATCGGCTTCATGATCTCACCACAGACAGACCATTAAGATTAACTATGTTCAACTTATACACGCCAGGCATCTCACCACGAGCACAAGATCTCACAATATCTTCCACAGTCATCCCTCTGAGAGAAGTGAAATATGGATCTCTTGGAAATATGTTCTCTACAAATATTTTAACTATCCTTTTCATGACCTCTAGATTTTCTAAATGTTCTAAAACCCCTTCTACTAACACTGTTACCACCTCATCAACATCTTCAATAGACGTTAAATAACATGCATGAGGATTTCTACGTATTATCTCGATCTTACGACCATACTTAGAAAAGAAGAAGTATACTGAATCATTCATAAAAACATGAGCGACAGGTATCAAATATGGCTTAGATTCATCACATAATCCTAAGACTCCCCTCCAAGTTCTCTCCAGAACCTTAACACACTCCTCCCATCCTAGTCTTCTCATACCCACATGCTTATATTATAGTAGTAGGATATATTTAGAATGGTGATGAGGAGTTGCCCTACAGATTGATGAAGATACGCTCGGTTACCTGAAAAGCTCAGATATGATTATCCTACATAATTCTAGAACATTATCACTACACTTATCTGATAGAGCCTCAACTTCAAGTATGAATGGTACATCAGGGCAGTAACACTTGAAGGAGTTTACTACATCTCTCCAGTTTATACATCCTGTTAGTGGAGGCATATGTCTATCCTGAACACCATCATTATCATGTACATGTGTAGCTATTATGTATCTATTAAATCTTCTTATGGTATCAGCTATATCTATCTTATTCACATTAGCGTGACCAGTATCTAAACATACTCCGAAGTTCTCAAGTCCTTCCTCACATATTATCTTGACGATATCCTCTACTCTAGATCCAAACGTCTTTTCAAGTCTGTTCTCTAGAGCAATCTTAACGCCAAGATCTCTCACATGTTTCTCAAGCTTTCTCATAACCTTACGTGTGCAGTCCTCTAGATAGGATATGTACTCAACATATCTTTCTCCTCTCATTGGTTCTCTATATGGTACATGCATAACCAATACTGGACATTCAATCATGTGACACAGCTCTACATATCTTAATAATCTAGCTATTCCCTCATCTCTATGCTCAGGATCGGTTAACATCTCATCTATATCACCGTATGGTGCATGAACTTGTGCAACCTCGATGTTGTAGTCCTTTCTAAGTCTATTAACTATGTTAGCTATGTCACCGATAGTCATGCATTCTCTCTCTAACCTCTTCACATGTGTTGCACATATTTCTACTATAGTGAACACTCTTGATATTTTACATATTGCTTCATCTAGCCTTAAGTGCTTAAATATTCTAGTATCTATGCCAACCTTAAACATTTACGTTATCTTAACCCTGCTCAAGATATTAATAGTTTACATGACCTAGAAATTAGCTAACGAGAGAGTAGAGTGAAAGTATTCTCATAAATCTCTCAAGCCTAGACATATCGTGAAGATACAGCTGATAGAGAATAGTGAGATAAGTCGAATGCTGAGGGAGGAAGGTAATCATGATTATAGGATAGTTACAGGAGACGACGAGCTCTATGTTAGAGTTGGAGTTGATAAGCTCTGGATCACTTCTAAGAGAATGAAGAACAAGGTCATAATATTTAGAACCTCCCTGAAGAAAGCGGTAGTGTCTAGTAATCTTCCAGCAATAATTGAGAAGATTCTTGTAGAGTTTGAAGATAAGAGGGAAAATAGTTTGGATATTCAACCTCACTTACTTGTCTGAACCTGAGATAACTTGTTCTCTATCTCTGCAATTATCTCGTCGAGAGACTTACCTGTAGTATCTATACCAAGCTTCTTAGCTATCTCAAGAATCTTCTCCTTATCATTAAGTGAGGTCTTTCTAGTCTTATCCTGACTTTCTTCTTCCTCGATTATTCCTCTAGTACCTTTCTTAAACTCATGTATTGCCTGGCCTATAGCTCTCGCTAAGCTAGGTAGCTTACTTGGACCCCATATGAGTAGTATCGCTATAGCTATCACTATCAACGCTAGTGTCGGTAGATCAAGCATCTTTCTCAATTTCTCTGATATCTATCTACCTTATAAGTTTATACTTTCCTAAGTATCTTCTTAAGAGCTTCAAGTCCTATGCTTTTCAGCTTGATAACGTTACTACAATATCTCTCAAGTATTGCATTATCTCCTCCTACTAATACTACTGTGAACTCTTTGAAGAGTTTCTCTACTCTCATTATAGCATTAATATCTATGTTCGAGTCTTCTCCATCTGTTATGAGCATGAGCTTGTACTCACGTAGTGCTGGGTTTCTTATAGCATCTTCAGCTGCTGCATAGAGCGCGTTTGTTATGCTTGTTCCACCTAGTGGTGTCAATCTTAGTAGGACTTTAACTAAGGTGAGCTTGTCCTGAATAGGTTCATGTGCTCTCTTGTCGAAGAATCTGACTATCACCTTACCACCTTTGAGCAATAATGCTAACGCTAATGCTGTAGCCCAAGTTATCTTGCTTAGTCCCTCAATATCTTCTATCTTCACGTCCATTGCATAGAACATTGATCCACTCTTATCAACTAGGAGGTATAGTCTTGGCTTTCTAGTGAGCTTATGTTCTCGAACTAGTAGGTTTCCTGTAGCTAACCTATATGCAAGAACCTCCTTTCCTATAGAAGCTCTAGCTCTCTCTGATGGTGCTAGATCTCTGAGCTCTCTTATACGTGAGAGCTTCTTTAGACCTGAGATATAACCTCGAACATCTACATACCTCTCAAATATATCGATCTCCTCAGAAGCTTTCCTTGCAAGCTCTATCAGTGAGTTAAGAAGCTCAACAAGCCTGAGCCTGCTTGACTCATCTTCAGGATCCATCAAGATCTCAGCTATCTCATCACCAGCAATGTTCCCGAGTGTTGATCTTACTCTTTTTACAGCATCATTAACTCTCTTTATGTTTCCAATATTCATGTTTATGCTAGTACGAATCTCATATTCTAACCTATGTATTATAGATTTGATATACTTGCTAGGTTCTTTACCTTCAGATCTTGATTTAAACTCCATCATTAGAGCGTATCTAGAATCTCTATCACGTTCAAGCTTGCTCAAGGTATCGAAATATACTTTAACAAGCTTAACAGCAAGTATTTTCGATATTTTTGGATTTCCTCTACTCATCGATGCTGCATTAACATAGATTGAGCTTCTAAGATAGATCGAGAGCACTTTATACCAGAGAAGAAGCTTCTCATCTCCTATCTCTCTCGGCTTTCTAAGTATTGGATCAGTATAATGAACGTAATATGAATCAATTAATATGAAAGGTTCACATTTCTCTACAAATGTTAGAAATCTCCTACGAGCTTCTAACAGGACCTCCCTAGCTCTATACCTTACTAATGGATTATCATAATCTACGTTAGCTAATATACCTCTCACAGTCCTATCTCTATACTAACTATCTCGACGACCTTAATAAGCATGGTGTCTTGAGTTAAGTTTTAAAGACTAGTTAAGTAGGATAGAAATAGGTGCTGAAACTCCCACCTTCTGAAAAGAGAATGAGGAAGGCGATTGAGACTGAGCCTAGAAATCTAGTCCTGGTATAGGTTCCCTAACCTTCTGATAGTAATGTCTTACACATCTTAACTCTGTAACAAGATCCGCGATCTCTATGATCTCTCTAGGCATATACTTACCTGTAACTACGACATGTTTATCCTTACTTTTAAGCTCTTCTAATAGTTCTAATACCTCTTTAATAGGATATTCATATTTTACCACAACTACACCTAACTCGTCAAGTATTATAACATCATAAGATGAGTATTCTCTCCTAACAATATCTAGTCCTTTACGTGTTGTCTCTATTATTGTTTGCTTATCAGCTCCGAGACCAGGACCTAACGCTACATGTCTTATAAGATTCATAGTCTTAAGTATCTTATACTCACCAACCTGTAGATCTCTCTTTATGAACTGTATAAAGAGAACCTTCTTTCCATGTCCTACAGATCTGACTGCTAGACCTATGGCTGCAGTAGTTTTCCCTTTCCCATCACCATAAAATACGAGTATGAAACCCATCTATTTTAACTTAGGACTTTATTATGGCACTAGATATCTCAGTATTTTCATTAAGAGCAGTACTATGTCTCCAATGTCTAGTCTACCGTTATGGTTTAAGTCACATGGTACGTTGCTGTGACGTTTACCTAATAGTACTTCTAGTGCTATGACTACGTCACCTATATCTAGCCTACCATTATGATTGAAGTCACACTCAAGGTACTTACTTACTTTTACGAGTCCTTCAGCTGGTGCTATTGTAGCTATGGCACCACTAGCTAGCTTAGCTGTTCCTGTAACGTTGATCTTGCTTATACCTGCCTTAACAGCTTTGAAGAATATCTCTACGAGACTTCTTCCCTTAATGCAGGTTAGTGGCATTCCAGTGATCTCAATATATAGAGTAGAGCCAGACTCTGAATATGATACTGAACCTCCACAAGCTCCTGGACTAACATTAACTAGCTTAAGCATTGTAGTATTATATGTAACTTCTAGATCAACCTCCTGTAAAGTTAGTGAACTATTTAAGATCTTGACACCTATATTAAATGTAGATCCTACATACGTGTTTACAGATGGAACTTTAACCTTAACTACGTAATATACTGCTCTCACAGTCTCATAGAATATGCAGGTCTCGTTCAGGTAGAGAACTACTTCATAAGTTCCTGATCTATTAAACATTAACGTTATATCCTTAACATATGTCTGCTCTGGCTCGAGAGTTATGTTATATATCTTAACCGTCTTGCCATTTATAGCAAGTTTGAGAACTGCAGTACCTGTTGCATTACCAATATTCTTGAGCTGTACTATTAGGTCAACCTTCTCTCCTACATGAACTACTTTAGGAATCTTCTTTATGATAGTTGCAATAATCTTCGATACTCTCGATATCTTTATAGCTGTGAACTCTTGTCTGAGTACTATTGTATGATTTATCAATATGATTAGCACGTGCGTTCCTGTACTGTTTACGATTACTGGAATAGTTACCATGACGTACGAGCTTGGTGAAACATTCACAATCTTTGCAAATATTGCCTTACTATCAAGTAATGCTGCTACCGTCACAGTACCAGTAGCATTTCCAGTGTTCTCAATCTTGATTATTACTAGGTACTTCTTTCCTACAGTTACAGTATTTGGAAGCTTCTGTACTATGACATATTTTAGAACAGGTACGTATACTACATACATTATCTTCAGAAGATCCTTATACATGACGTAGAGATCCAGCTTTAATCCTGATACTAATGGTGGTATAGTTATAGTCTGTACATACTTTCCTAGAAGCTCATCATATCTATATAATGGTGCTGACCCCTTCGGGCTGACTAGATAGATTACGTAGCTAACCTTACCTGTAGGTGGAGACTGTAAGTTCTCTATCACGTATGATGAATTAGGGAATATCTTAGATACTACTCCCGTAACAGGGGTCATAGATGGATACTCATAGACTTTGAGAGTATAGTACTGTAATTTCTTCACAACCTTCGTTAAAGGTATCTTAGTACCATTACTGTATACTACATATAATGTTCCATGTAAGGTCGTTGAGAATGCTACAGATGTGCAAGCTATTGTGAATAGTGTTATTGTTAGAAGGGTTGCTATATGTAACGGTAGACTTCTCCTCATGGAGTATTAGAGAAAGGTTAAAGTACTTTTAAGAATTTCTTTAAAGGTAGAACTATCAGGTTCCTAAGAGCTGCTTCATTATCTTCATGAGAAGCAGATAAGCATCACCTATGTCTATCCTACCATTATGGTTCAGATCGCATGGAACCTTAGGCTTTATCTTTCCTAGTATAGCCTTGAGAAGTAGTACTACGTCACCTATATCTAATCTACCATTCATGTTAAGATCACACTCCAAGTACTTTCTTATCCTCACTACTATGGGAGTCACCTTCACGTACGTCACGTTTCCATTTGAATATGCTATCTGAGCTTGACCATACATTGTCAACATTCCTGGTTTCTTAGCCTCAAAAATTATCTTAGCGATCACTGTACGAGACTTATCACATGCTCTAGCACCAGCTGCAGCTATAACGATCTCGTTGTGAGTTACAACATTCTTAAACATTCCACCAACAATCTTAACAAAATCTCCTGGAATCACGTTAACAACGTTTATCAAAGTACCATTATAAGTCAACTTTAACGTTACTCCAGCAGCTTGTGGACAGTTTAACAATACTGCAGATATTATATCTCTCGCATTAATATACGTGACATTATGCTCTGCAATAAGCACAACACGACACTTACCTTGAGGAGATGTTGGTGGAGGTGAAATTATGGGAGACTTAACTGTTACAGATATTGTTACTGGAGGTACGACATATACAGTACCATTGTAGAGTCCTACCGTTCCATTTATGACTATCCTAGTCGTACCCGCATTAACGCCTTTCACGGTCATGGTAATGATCTTACAAGTCTCTCCCTTACATGGTGTTGCAGAAGCAAGAGCACATCTCACAACTAGCTCTTTTCCGAGAATCATCCTCTTACATGCAATAAATGCGTTAGGTAGCTCAGGCGTAACCTTGGTTATAGTTGCTATAGAAGAATCATAAACTATTATAGTTAGACGTGCACCACTCACATTTACTCCTGGACTAGCATATATGCTTACGAGAGCAGTCTTGCCAGGACTCAAGACGAGGTTGCTAGGTGATGCATATATACTGTACGAGGCTGCGTGAACAATCGGTACAGTTGCCACAATCATGATGATGGATATCGCGATTATGCTCGATACTAATATAGTGTTGAGGTTAGGTATCTTCATTATTTTTAAATTCATCGTAGATTT
Organism: Thermoproteota archaeon; assembly: GCA_013153895.1. Lineage (GTDB taxonomy): Archaea > Thermoproteota > Thermoprotei > Thermoproteales > Thermocladiaceae > JAADER01. Next base: position 18,420 of record JAADDN010000113.1, read on the forward strand.
TTTAAGCGTTACTTAGGTACATGAAAGCTCAATATCGCTCCCTTAAAGCCTAGGTAAATGGTATTACTTTATATAAGGTAATCAGTGTCGTATAGAATGTTGTAGGTATTATGAGGCAGGAGAGAGAGATCATAGAGATTGACGGATCCATACTTGAAGGAGGAGGTCAAATATTGAGGACTAGTCTTGCATTATCAGCATTAACAGGAAGACCGATAAGAATATATAACATCCGTGCAAAGAGATCTAACCCAGGTCTTCAAGCTCAACATCTTACTGGTGTTAGAGCTGTTGCTGAGTTATGTAATGCTAAGGTGGAGGGCGCTTATAAGGGATCTATGGAGCTCATATTTATACCAGGAAAGATAAGAAGTGGAAAGTTCAGATTTGATATAGGTACTGCAGGTAGCATAAGTCTAGTAATACAGGCAATACTTCCAGTACTAGTGTTCGCTCCTGATAGAGTTGAGGTTGAGATAACAGGTGGAACAGATGTACGTTGGTCACCACCAATAGACTATGTAAGATATGTGATGCTCCCAATATTATCGAAGCTTGGTGTAAAAGCTGAAGTAATAGTGTATAGAAGAGGACATTATCCACGTGGTGGAGGTCATGTGAAGCTCATAGTTGAGCCAGTAGATCACTTGAACTCTATAGTAGATGTAGAGAGAGGTGAAGTAAAGGAGATACGTGGTAGGTCTCACTGTGTTAAACTTCCTAAACATGTCTCTGAGAGACAGGCAAGAGCAGCCGAGGAATATTTGAGATCTAGAGGATATAAAGTACCTATAAACATAGAACTTGAATATTATCCACCAGATAGAGACCCACATCTCGGTCCTGGATCAGGAATAGTTCTGTGGGCTATAACTGATAGAGATGAGATACTTGGAGGAGATGCTCTAGGTGAGAAAGGAAAACCTGCAGAAGAGGTTGGTAGAGAAGCTGCAGAAAAGCTTGTTGAAGATTTAAGCACTAATATGGCATTTGATAGACATATGGGTGACATGTTAATACCATATATAGCACTAGCTGAAGGATACTCAAAAATAGGAGTAGCAAAACTAACATTACATACCATAACTAACGTACATATAGTAGAGAAGATACTTAACGTGAAGTTTAAAGTACAGGGAGAACAAGATAAGCCTGGAGTAATAGAAGTTAATGGAATAGGCTACAGGAGAAGATTATAATTTTTCTACAAGCTCAATATAAGATATACCGAGACTTCTCATATATTGAATAAGTTCTCTAGAATATAACGAAAGACCAACAGCATCAAGATTATATAAACATGCATCAAAATTATCACAAAGCTCTCTATATATGAAGTAGAGAAGTAGAACATTAAGATAACCTTGAACATAAGCATACTCTACAGGAAGAGCACAAGTCTGAATATTAGTACTCAATCTATAAAATATCTCACTAATCACTTGAATATCCTTATCTTCAATAGAGATATTTCTAAAGAAGTCTATACTTAACTTTGCACTATACACCTTCTTACTATAATTATCAACGATTATTAATGGACCAGCTCTAGATAATGCTTTAACTATTAGAAGATTATTTAGAGTCTTCGTAAAGTCATTGAACGAGAACTTAATACATTTAGATTCTTTAATTTTGTCAGTAATATTGAAAATATTATCAATATTTCTAATAGTATCTTTAACACGTTCCTGAAAACGATATACTTCTATAAGAATTTGAAGACTGTTCTCACACTGCTGTACCTCTCTCAGCAATATATTGTTCATCTCTACCATAATGCTGTACTTCAATTTCCAGTCCAGGTATATGTCTCTGAACTTATGATAGAGTGAGAATATTACAGCTCTATCAACATTAGGTACAATATCTATAAATGTTTCATCTCTATTAAATATATCTTGAAGGATGTTCAATATTTTGTTAATATTAATGCTATTATTCTCCTCATGCTTAACACCTGGACAATGTAGTACATCTACGTAAACCTTTCTCATATTTTTGCTATATGCTATAAATATGGGATATAATCTACAATAGCTTGGTCTATTATCATATATTGAGCATAGTCTTCTACCTCCTTCATGTTTTAGAAATATACATTCTTGAAGAAGCTCACTTTTCTCCTGCGGTCTCAATATTCTTCTTATCTTATTATTCCTCCTCTTGATCTCTATATACTTATCTATGTCTGGTCTAATCTTTTTCAGAATCTCATAATCTTTCTCACTTAGCTCTACAGGTCCTTCACAACAGAGACCACAGTTGTTGCAGTTGAAGCTATGTGGTAGAGGTGTTGTTATTGTGATGCTCCTTATCTCTACCATGTGCATAACCTGTCTGTACTTTCTTAAATCGTATTATCCCATTGATCGCTCTTCCCTCTCTAACATAGAGATTTCCTTCAGCATCTATGGCATATCTTGCACAGTAGGTTACTATGCAGATTATAGGTTTCCTATCATGTATTATGCATCTACGATTTCTAGAGTCGTAAAATATGCATCTACCATATCTACCACTATCAAGGTAATATATCTTAACCTTCTCACCATTGTAGAGTCTTACTGTTCTAACGTTAGACCACGATTCTAATTCTATACTCTCTGCCTCATGTTCAAACATGAAAGCTCCACAATTCTTCTCACAGCACCAGCCACATCTCATACATATCATCTTTAAGCTTACATTAAACATGTTAGTGTCTATTTGTTTAACTATGTCTGAGAGATCGCTAGCATTGTCTAGCTTAAGTACAGGTCCATAATATCTGATCCTGGGTATATAGTATACTCCAACTATCTTATCCTTATGAAATGAGAGTTTGTAAAGCAGATACATGTTCCATCTCTCGTCGTCTGTTGGTTCGCTAACTATGTAATACGTCACTTAGGTAGTACTTTGTGAGAAGTCTTATATATTCTTGCTTTAACTGTTTAGATTCAGTGACGAGTTGGGGACGGATCTGATCTAGTGATGATAGAACCCATGTCTGATATTAATGCTTTACGTGATGCAAACATGTATGATCCCGCTGCTATAAATGCTAGACTTGAAGATACTATAGGTATTAGATACATGTTTAAGTCTAGTAGTGCACCTCCGAGGAATGATCCTATTATGAATCCTAGACATATTAAGAATGTTGTATCTCCATATATCTTATGTGCTTCTTCTCCAAAATTGAGTACTATTACCTTAATTCCAGTATTCAGGTAGCTCCATGTGACACCTATAAGTACGAGGATTAGACTAGCATCTATGAAGAGATATACTCCATGTAGGTAGAATGCTGTCAAGAGCAGGAGGAAGCCTATTCCTCTAATTATGATGAAGTGAGATATCTTATGAAGAACAATAGACACCTTCTCAATCATGGAGGATATCGTGAAGACATAGGATAATGTAGCTACGACCGATCCTATGAATCTAGCAAAATATATCTCATATGTTGTTAATCCAAGAGTTGCTAATAATGGTGGTAGAGATGTAAAGAAGGTGCTTGCTGCTAAAAATGTGAGTAGGACTGACACATAGTAAGGCATTAACATGCTTCTCTTTAAGCTCTCTATCTTATGTTCACTCTCTACTTCAACACTTCTATTTTTTGTAACTCTTCTTAGCTCTCTTATGATCGATGTTGAGAAGGGTGTTGCTAATATGACGGATATTGATGATAAGAGTATTGCTGTACTAACACCTGTAAACATGCAGGATAGTGCTCCCATTAGAAATCCAATACTCCAACCAAGATTTTGTGGTATAGTTAAGATTATTACTCCTCTCTTAAGATCACCTCTGTTCCTAGTTATTAAGTAGGTTAGTGCTGGTCCTAGAGTAGAGTAGAACATTCCTGTCAGTACGAATCCTATGGTTATCATGAGTGGGTTCTCAGCTATGTATATTATGTAGCATGATAATGCTATTAGGATTAGTGATATACATGTTAAGACATGATATATGTGGTATAGAAATCTTGGAGCTACTATGCTTCCAATCATTGCTGCAATATTAAATAATAGGTATGTTGTACCTATTACGAGACCTGATGCTCCTATCTGATGGAGTTTTAATGCAACACCTATGAACTGTACTGCGTAGGATATGCTTATTATTGCATAAAATATTGATATGCGTCTAGCAGCATCTTCTTCCCACATTTGTATGCGTAATGTTCATGCTAGTGTTAATATATGTTGCTTAACAGCTGGCTGATCTCTACGTCAAGTAAGATATATAAATGCTATCTATCTAACTCGTATGCGAGCGTTCCATGGGTCTTAAGATAAATAGACCAAGAAGAGGCTCGATGGCTTTCTATCCTAGGAAGAGAGCTTCAGACATAGTTGCCAGATTCAGGACTTGGGTAGATCCAAAGATCGGTAAGCCGATCCTCCTCGGCTTTGCAGCATATAAGGCAGGTATGGCTCACGTAGTCATGATAGATGATAGACAGACAAGTCCATTCTACGGTAAGGAGATAGTTAGACCAGTAACAATACTTGACGCTCCTCCACTCAGGATCCTAGGAGTAAGATTCTACACGTTCGATCCTGTAAAAGTAGCTGAGCTAAGCATAGGTGAAGTATGGGCAGATCTTCCAGACGACGTGATGAAGAAGGTCAAGAGGAAGATACCAACTCTTCCAGACAAGATCGATGTTGACAAGATGTGGAAGAAGGTAGAGGATAAGCTAGACATAGTTACAGAGGTCAGAGCAATATGCTGTACACAGCCCTGGCTATCTGGGATAGGTAAGAAGACTCCTGAAATATTTGAGATACCTATAGGAGGAGTAGACGACCTTAACCAGATAATTGACTATGCTAGAAACATACTAGGAAAAGAGATAAACGTCTGGGACGTATTTCAGCCAGGACAGTACATTGATGTTACAGCAGTAACAAAAGGTAAAGGATTTCAAGGACCAGTAAAGAGGTTCGGAATCGTCATAAGACCAAGATGGCACAAGCACAGGAAGGGATGTAGAAAGGGAGGATCAGTAGGACCACAAGCACCTGGACCAATGTTCACAATACCAAGAGCAGGACAGTGCGGATTCCATAAGAGAACTGAGTTCAATAAGAGGATACTTAAGATAGGTCAGAAAGGTGAGGAAGTAACACCAAAAGGAGGATTCAAGCATTACGGCATAATTCCAGGACCATACATCATAGTTGATGGAACAGTTCCAGGACCTGTCAAGAGGTTAGTAATGATGAGATTCCCAGTAAGACCAAGACCACCAACCTGGCCAACAACACCACCAGAAATAGTCTGGGTAAGTACTCAGCCTCTACCAACAGTCTAAACCCTTAAAAATTAGAGATAGAGAATCCTTACAGGTGATGAGCTCTGGCCTTGTTGATAGGTGATGACCCATTCATGAACTGATCACTTACTAACCGATACTTCTCTCATTCTCAGAACCATACATACTACAAGACCTATAACAGCAAAGGTCATGTACATCATCGTTGTCAGGTCTAGAGGAAGCTCATGAAAGTAGAATACTCCAAGCATAAGTGCGAGAATAACCTCTAAGTACTGTATTATCGAGAAGTTTACGACTAATGTTGGATCCATGCTTAACACAATACATATTATTATGTATGGAAGTACTGTACAGAGAAGAACTATTCCAACTATCATTAATATAAACACGTAAGGTGATGTAAATGAGAGTATAACATATTTAAGAATGTTGCTATAATTTAAGTGGAAGAATAATGTTAAAGATATCAGCCCAACTAGCAAACTTATGCTCATGTCTATACACGTAGAATATAGCTTCTCTAGAAAGGTTTTGAATGGCCTATTTATGTTACCTACTAACCATAGGTAAGCTCCCCATGTCACAGCGAATAATATAACGTATGTTAAACCTATAGTTAAGATTTTAGATATGATTATGGTTATGATTATTATAATTATGAGGAGGGTTACATATCCTAGCTTATACTTCGTAAACATTTCTGATCCTGTAACAACTTTGAGAAGCGCTGTCACGATAACTGTAAGACCGATCCCTACTATATATGTGAAGTATACTCCACAATATGCTACTGCTAGGAAGAATGCTGGTATCGAGATTCCAAAACCTACTACTGCTGCTAATATTATTACTATTATGTTTGATAATGCTATTCTACCTATCCTGAGATAAGATACGTGAGTTATGTAGTACGCTCCTACATGTCCTACGCCTCTTGTCCAGGTTATTAACATTATTAGGATATATGATATTAATGATACTAGGTATCTTACAGATACTTGATATGAAGGTGATATTAATGGATCGAGAAGTTTTATGAAGAGTCCAAGGATCCCCCATAGAATTGCTACGAGAATACAGAGAGCAATGTTGATGCTTCTCTTACTCATATGCTAAAATATCTGCGATTGTGGAAAAGCCTTATAAATCTTTCAGAAGAGTGTAACTAGGGTGAGGTACTTCTATATTATAGGGAAGATTGTCAAATACGACGAGGAGAATCTCGAGGCAACTGTCGAGACCCTGATAAGTCCTATTCACAGACCGTCTGAACACGTGAGCATCAGGATTAAAGAGCCATCTCATAGAGATAAGATAAGGGAGGGTAACATAGTTATAGCTAAGGTGACAGCAACTCGTAGACTCATAGTATACGATATCAAGAGGCTTGAGGCTCACGAGATTCATGTTGTGTCCGGTGAAGCTCTTGCTGAGCTTGCTGAGGAGCTTACTCATCATATGAGGAGGACTCGACATGAGATTCCTATCAAATAGATCTTTCAACCCTTCTCACGCTTCCCCTGATAGGGATCTCAGTACCACAGTTCGGACATGCATAAACATCATCCTTCCTCTCCAGATCAACCTTGACGACATACATTCCATACCTCTTTATGACTATTTTTCCACAGTTTGGACAGTAAGTATGTTCTAGTGGATGACCAGGAACATTACCAATATACACGTACTTTAGTCCTTGCCTCTTAGCATAGTTAGCAATCTCTTCAAGCTTACTTATTGGTGTAGCTGGCCTATTTATTAGTAGATGATCAGGATGAAAACGTGTTACATGTAGAGGAACATCTGGTCCAAGATCTTTAAGTATCTTCTCAACAATGAACTCATAATCTTGATCATTTACTCCAGGAATAACGAGATACGTGAGCTCAATATGTACATTATTCTTATAGAGAAAAGTGACAGTACTCCAGTACTTATCGAAGTCTGCACATAACCATCTTCTATATGTCTCTCTTCCACCTTTTATATCTATGTTAGCTCCATTTAATCCAACTTCTATCAATTTTGAAGCTGCTTCAATACTTATGTATCCATTAGTATTATAAGATAAGTGTTTACATCTTCTTCTAGCTTTATCAAACAATTTTATACAGTACTCTGTCAAGAGTGTTGGCTCATTAAAGCTTACATTTATTCCTTCATCACCAGTAACGTCAAGATATGCTAGAAGCCTATCAGTAGTATAATATTCTCCTCTATCAGGAAATGCGTACTTAGATAAGTACCAGTTCTGACACCAAGCACATGGAAATGTACATCCCCAAGTACTTATGGTTAATGCTGTAGAACCAGGATAGAAGTGGAAGAATGGCTTTATCTCCATAGGTCTAGATTCTACAGCTGTGAGAAGTCCATAAGTTATCGTGTATAATTTTCCATCAACATTAAATCTTACGCCACATGCACCTACACCTCCATCATTTATTATACATCCTCTATGACAGAGCGTGCATCTAGTCTTATTGTTTCTCAATCTAGTATAGAATTGTGACTCTATCACGTAAGGTAAGTTAAGTAGCTTTCTCAGCTCATCTTTACTTAATCCTCTAAGCGTTGTTCTTGTCCAAGACCAGAGAGTCATTAACTTACCATTTCTTAACTTAGATGCACCTATTTTAAGATGATTAGGGGAGTCACTTTTAAGAGACTCCTATAAGAATCATATGTAGATGACTCGTTTCCTCGAGTATGGTCCAGTGAAGATATTTCTTGTTAGACATGCATGTGTCAGAGTAGAGGCTCCGAATCTAGTAATATATTTTGATCCATATGAGATAAAGAGGAAGGATCTACCTAAGGCTGATCTCATCTTAGTAACTCACGAACATTTTGATCATTGTGATCCTGAGAGCATACTTAACATAGCTAAACCTGACGCTACCATAGTTGGTCCTGAGATCGCTAGAAAATGTCTATCTCAGGTAGCTGGAAAGGTTGGACAGATCATATATGTTAGACCTGGTCAGACACTTGAGATTCGAGGAGTGAGGATAGAGACTGTACCATCATATAATGTGAATAAGTTTAGAGCTCCTGGAAAAGTATTTCACCCTAAGGAGGATGGTAGAGTAGGTTATCTCATAAATGTTGCTGGTGTATCAATATATCATGCTGGAGATACCGATGTGATACCTGAGATGGAACAGTTGAAAGGTAGGGTAGATATTGCTCTGTTACCTGTCAGTGGAACATACGTCATGACTCCTGAAGAAGCTGCAGAAGCTGTAAAGATCATACAACCGAAGGTAGCTATACCCATGCATTATGGAGTGATAGTTGGAGATAGAGGTCATGCAGAGAAGTTCAAGAACCTTGTAGGAAACTTATCTAGAGTTGAAATACTTGAGCCAGAGCTACCTTAAGAACAAGCTCATTAGACACGTAATCACGAGTAGTACTCCTATAGTTAATGCAAAATGCCAAGTCTTCATACGTGCAAACGCCTTATAGAACAAGTATCCAAACACGAAGCTCACAACGAGAGATATTAAGATACCTATAGAGGCCAGAGTCATAGGTAGTAACTTATGTGCAAAATATAGTCCTCCAATACCTGCAAGTATGAGTATAGGAGCACCAATAATAAGACTAATCTTAAAAGCTGTATCAGGTCTAACCTTTCTAAAGGAGAGATATGCAAGCACTAGACCACTCCTAGATAATCCAGGTATCACAGCTATACCTTGAAGAACACCAAGAACAATCCAATCTACAGAGCCTAGAGAGCGATTCTCAACTATGATCTTGCCTCTAGTCTGATAGAGGTAGTCTACTATACCTGTAATTATG
>JAADDN010000143.1 GCA_013153895.1 Thermoproteota archaeon
TTACGTAGTCTGCTGCTCCGTATACTATTAGTAGTTCGTTTTTTCCTACTTTTGCTATTCCGCAGGGGAATACTACGAATGGTCTGTCTCCATAGACTTCGTACATCATTCTTGGTTCTAGTATGTAGTATGGTGTTACTGCTATTGGTCTCAGTCCTGTGTCTTTGTCATATCTTAATAATGCTGCAAATGCTCTATATCCTTCTATGTCTTTATCTACTCCATGTATTAGTACTAGGTACTCATACTCACTTATTTTTACTGGTGGTGTACACCATCCTAGCTTGTACTCGAATTTTGCTGGTTCCATTACTACTTTAGTATTTCTCAACTCTATTTCTCGAAATGCTTCTCCAGGTACTATGCTTGATCTAGGTACCTGACTTGCCGTTAGATAGTGAACCTCGTTCATTAGGTGTGGTCTATGTAGTACGTATACCCATTCTGGTTCTCCAACATCTAGTATTACTGCATCTTTATCACTTACAGTAAGCTCTCTGAGACCTTTTCTGAGGACGAATACTCCAATCTTAACACATCTTCTATAGTCTTGACAACATGCTAAGACAGGTAGTGTACGTTCTCTTCGTATAGAGGGGTTGAAGTAGCTTATAGTTCTTCCAGAATATATCATACAGACCCTACCATCAACCTCCTGAACACGTGGATCCTCAGTACCCCAAATATCGTACTTGATAGATGGATAGAGAACTATAGAGGCAGGATAATGAGAGAAGCTTACAGCACCTGAAAGAACATCATCAAGAGGAATCTCCAATAGAGCAATAGCACTAACATACATGTAGTATCCAAGTATTATACGAGCATAGACCATAACCATGTTAGAAGCCTCATCAATAATACAGGAAGCATTAAAAGCAGATACAGGAGTAGCAATAGGATAATTCTTAAGATGAATATGATTAGGAGGAATAACACCAAGCCTCCTCACAACATCAACAGTCTTAAACTCACGAACCTCACAAGCAGCATCAGCATTAGGACACTTATCAAACACCATTACCCTTAACCAAACATGAGAAACCCTAACTCACTTAAAAACATTCCGAAAAGAAAAACAAAATGCAGAAAAACAACAGATAAAAATCACAACAATATTAGCAATAGAAACAAAGCTAGTAATATACACAAAAATAAGCACTTTGATGCATTCGACAAACAAGCAGGATCCTAAAGAAAAATACTAAAAAATATACAACCGAAGTCACTATAAATATGAATCCTTCTACAGAGTTCTCGTGCACAAACTCTCTTAAAGATTTAGATTTAACGATACTAGAACTATCATGAAGTGACTCTATTTTTATGATTTCACAATCTTTCGCAAATTCTTTTCCATATTTATTTAGTAATCTTTCGAGAAAAATATTAGTATTATCTTTTTTAGAATTCTTAAGGATATTTTCACGAAATATGTCCATTAGTATACTTCTCAAGAATTCTTCTCTTATGTCTTCTCTACAAAGGAAATTGAATATGTTTTCAAGTATTCTTCTAGAACTTGAACTCATGTCATGTCTCTTACCATCGCTTTCTTAATAGACTCTTTATTAATTTTATGTAATAACCTTAATATTTTTGATAGGACGTATATTTGCCTTATTTCTAGTGTCATGTCTATTGTAGGTATTTTTTCGATACTTACTTTTAGAGAGTTTATTAAGTGTTTTAACTCTTTTCTAATTATTTCAATATATGAATTTGAAGTAACTATCGCTATTGACGTTTTTTCTCCCATCTTTTTTGAGATTTCTTTAATACTTAATTTCGCTATTGATATTGCAATAGGAATGTATCTTAATTCATCTGATATACCTATGCTAGCCTGAATTTGATATCCTACATCTATTTTTGAGATCTCTTCATCAACTATCTTCGCTATGTCTAGTGCTGTTTTCTCAATATCATTACACTCCTTGATTAGAAATAGCATATTATCTCCTGTTTCATATATTACCTCTAACTTTTCACTATATTCTCTTGATAAAATTTTTCTTATGTTAGATAATAAGTTTGTTATTGTGTTTGATAGGTGTTTGACTTCTTCTATAGAATTTTCTGATATTAATCGTACTATCTCGTAACCTACGTTATCCAGGTCTATTAGAGTGAAAACTGTATCTCCAGCTGTTCTCACATATTTCTTATAAGTTGAGAATCATTTAAACGTTAGTATAGGTGCTTAAAAGTGTTCGTTAAGTATCATTTATTTTATGGGTGGTTGTAGGGAAAGGTTTATTAGCTAATTAAGTCTAGGTCAGAAGTGGAGAGTTGGGCCCGTAGCTCAGCAAGGTAGAGCGGCGGACAGCCGATATGAGCGGCTGGCCGATGCTCCAGACCCGTAGGTCCCGGGTTCAAATCCCGGCGGGCCCACCATCCTCACAAACATTTATGTAAACGTTATTGATTTTGTGGTAGCATCTTCTAACGAGGTCTATAAGTTCTAAAATTTTTCTTGAAGGTCTCAGTATTAATCCTTCATATAGTGCAGATATTACTAGTGGATTATTTTGTCTAAGCATTTTTACGATTTCTTCGTATGTGTATATGAATAAGTCTATTCGAGATGTTGTTAATTCTTTTGAAATTTTAAATCTTTCTAGTATTGATATATTTTTAACACTTTCACTTATTACTAAGATATCTATATCACTCCATTCTCCCCCTCCAGATCTTGCCCAAGAGCCGAAGAGGAGTGCTGCTTCTACTTCTATAAAGTTTTCAATATTTCTAATTGTCTTGAGTGCTATCTCTATGATATTTCTATCCCTATTTCTCTTAATTTCTCTATTACCCATGTCAATATCTTCTCGGCCTCCTCTATAGCTTTGTCTGCTGTATGTTTGTCGTAGTACATTCCTGGATATCCTGAGGGAAAGGCGTTTGGGTATCTTGTTGGTATGTAGTGTCTATCTAATTCGCGAGCTGCTCTATATAGTTCTTCTGGTATCGATATTGAGCATATTCTTCTAATATTCTCGAGGAGTTCAACAACACTGTGACCCCATGCATATGCTCCATATGCGTATAAGAGTGCTTTAACTGCTTTTTCAGCTGCTTGTTGAGCTTGAAAACAAGCCCACTCATAGTTTTCGTTCCTTGCACTATCTTTTGCTGCTTTTAGGTCCCTCTTAGCTTGTGCTAACCATCTTCTAGCCTCCTCAGATCTGTCCATAGAGAGCTACTGTCCTTGCTTGAGCTCTTCCTCCGTCTTTCTCCTCTTTACTGCTCTATCAAATATTATCCAGTTCCTGTACCACTCCTCGTTCTCCTGTTTAAGTAGTTCAAGTATCCATCTCGTTAGCTCGCGCGCTGTCACTTCTTTTCTATCTTCTACAACAATCTTTGCGAGAATCTTTGTAGCTATCTTTCTAGCTACTTCAGGTGGTGCACCAGCTTTGAGGCAGGACATGACGACCTTCTCATATATGAATGGTTCTCTTCTACCATCTCTCTTTATGACGTATGTTTCAGGTGTCCATAGTACCATGGTTCTCTTCCTGTTATTTATGTATCTTCCTGAAATATTAAGTATTTTCCTACTATTATTATCGACGTGCTTTTAAGCTCTGATAAGATTTTCTAACTGTGTCTGAGTGTCGTATAGAGAAGCCGTTTGAGTATGCTGAACATACAGCTGATGTGATGATAGTAGCTTATGGGTGTACTCTAGAAGAAGCTTTTGCAAACGCTGCATATGGATTTGCAAACTTCATATATGATGTATCTAAGGTAGAGCCAAAGAAAATGATCGAGATAGAGGTTAGAGGAATAGATTTGGAGCAGCTTCTCTTTAACTGGATAGATGAGCTATTATATAGGTTAGATGCAGAGAATTTTGCTCTAGGTAAGATAGAGAAGATCGAGATCAGGAAGGAGAATGATGAGTATGTTCTGAGAGCACGTGTATGGGGTGAAGATTATGATAAGAATAAGCATGGATTCAAAGGCACGATAATCAAGGCAATGACTTATCACATGATGAAGATAGAGAAGACTGACTCAATATGGAGGATACAGTATGTTGTTGATATTTAGCTCATCTAACATTCTATATAACTATCTAACAAATATTGAGAAGTTCTATGTAAAGTACTTCACATTCTATGAACAGTTTCTAATATTTTCATTCATAATACTAGCATTCCTGGCTCTAGGAATAGCATTAGCAGAGAAGGGTACGCTTAGAGCTGCTATACTATATGTACTCTTTGGCATAGTTTTCACATTGATGATCCTAGTCTTAATATGTCCACCATTCATGCAGTTAATATACCCCTACTTTAAGATGTTATTCACGTTTCTCTCGGATCTTTACAGGAACCTTTCTACTTATCTTCATCGTCTCGGTCTTCGCTGGTAACTTCTCATAATGTATATCGATCATATATGGCTCAACGCCAGAGTACAATCTTAGATGCATCTTAGCAACATTTATCCAACTTGTCTCATATGCATATTGTATGAGAGGTTTCATATATTGTAGAGCCTTCTCATAGTTCGATAATACTATGCTTAACTTAGCTGCTAATGCTTCAGGATTAGCTGGAGGAAAGGTCAATCTTGGAGCAAGCTCGTAACACTCTATTAATCTTGGAACTCTTGCACATATTACAGGTTTAAAGCTTCCTAATGCTACATGAAATGCACCACTGACACCTATGTCACCTTTCACGTCTACGTATGGGAACACTACTACGTCAGATGCTGAATATACTAGATTAATCTCTTTACGAGATAGGTATTTTGATAATACTATTATTCTGCCCTGCATGTTCTTTGTAGATCTCATGAACTCTTCTACGTACTGTCTATTGTCTTCACCCTGTAACTGACCTGCTACTAGGAGCACAGCATCATGTTGCTTATGCTCGTTAACTAGGAGGTCCATAGCTTTCAACACTATGTGAAGACCTTTATCTCTTCTTAAGAATCCTTGAACAAGAATGATCTTGTAATGCTCAGGAACAGGAAGGTTGAGCTCCTTGACAGCATCGACCTTACTCACTAGCTTAAGTATACGTGTTCCATGTGGTATCCTCACTATCTTGTCAGGTTGAGCACCTTGATGTAGAAGCTCCATCTCCTGTAGTGAGCTATGTACTATCACTACGTCAGCTATCTCACATATCTTTCTCTGATACTCATCTATACCAGGATTATGAAGCACGTGTCTCACAGTGTGTAGAGTTATTATGAGCTGTGATGTATGCTTCTTCAGCTCTCTTAGCACATCTATGAAGTCTGTTCTCCAGGGAAATAGAGAGTACTCGTGTTGTATATGTATGACGTCGAAGGGACCTCTCTCACGTATCTCTCTGAGTATCTTCTCATAATCTGGAGAGCCGGCTAGACCTACATCAACGATGTCTCCTATCTTATCTAGCTCATACTCGGATGGATCGGTCTCTCCCTCCTTAACTTTGAGGCGTAGTATCGTTATCTGAGTTCTATGAGATATGTTCAAGATTGATGTAACGAGGTCATAAGTGTATTCACCGATGCCGCATTTCGCGGGAGGAAAAGTTGAAATATAAGCAACCCTCATGAATAATATATACCTACGCGAAATAAGAACCTTTCTAACCTGTTACCTATACATACCAGAGTGAGCAGCAGAGACAGAGGCAACATTTATAAAAGCTCTTGACCTTACTTAGCCTCAAGATGAAGATATATAAGTGCTCGTTCTGTGGATCTCCAATACCACCAGGATTCGGAATAACATATGTTAAGAAGGATGGCACAATATTGAGGTTCTGTAGCAGAAAATGTTTTGTAAGCATGATAAAGTATGGTAGAGATCCAAGAAAGCTTGCATGGGTTAGAAAGAGACTGAACAAGCTAATGAGAGCTCAAGCTCCAAAGAAGGCTAAGACAGCAAAGAGTAAATAGCTAGCCTAACATAACTTCAACATCATGTCGAGACCAGTAGAGAAGCGAGAGATAAAGGTGAGAGTTCTCGAGAAGTCTGACACTTACCTGAAGTTCATTATAGAGGGAGTTCCTCCACAGATAGTTAACGCATTGAGAAGAGTACTCATAGCTGATGTTCCATGCCTAGCAATAGATGAAGTCGTAGTGCTTGATAATACCTCAGTAATGTTTGATGAAGTTCTTGCACATAGGCTAGCAATGATACCGTTGAAGACTAACCTCAAGAAGTTTCCTAAGATCGAGGAGTGTGAGGAAGGTCTCGTAGATCAAGCACAATGTTCAGCAAGATTAATACTTCAAGTAGAGGCTCGCGAACCAATGGTAGTCTATAGTAGAGATCTCAAGAGTGAAGATCCTGATGTAGAGCCCGTATATCCTGATATTCCTATAGTCAAGCTAGGTAAAGGTCAGAGAATAGTTCTAGAAGCAATAGCTAGACTTGGAAGAGCAAGAGAACATGTAAAGTGGCAGGCATGTTTAGCAGCCTACTACTATTATCCTAAGGTAGATATAGTGAATCCAAAGGATAGATCCTGCTATGAAATATGTAAGCAGATATGTCCAGATGCAGTAGACTGGGATGATAATAGAGGAATGTATATTAAAGATGTTGAAGCATGCACATTCAACAGATGGAAAACATGTGAACACTCATGTAATGGTGCTATAAGAGTTGACTGGGAGAGATGGAAGTACGTGTTCTGGATAGAATCGTTCGGTAGCATACCTATGAGAGATCTAGTAGAAGAAGCTTTCAGAATATTGAGGAAAAAGTTTGAAGATTTCTTAGAAATACTTGACATCGAGATCCTTAAATATACTACAATGAGAAGCTCTGAAGCAGGTAAGACAAGTGAAGAAACAGAGACTGAGAGTGTTAGCGAGAGCTCCTGACTAAGCTTGTGATGCTAAGTTGAATGGTTTACCTTCCTTCAATATCTTATCTGCTAGATCAGGAGCAACGTTCCTCAGCTTCTCCTCAATACTCTTCAAGAACTCTATATCTTCCTTCATGCTTCTAAGATCATCTGGTAATAATATTGGTATTTCCTCCTTTATTGGATACCATCTTCCACACTCTGGACAGTAGAGTATACCTGTTACTACCTCCTTCTTTATACATTCCTCACATGGGGCAGAGTCTGCTGGCTGTATTTCTTTGATGAATTTTCTTAGAAGTCCACAATATTCTTCACAGAAGGGCTTCTTATCCCACTCATACTTCCTCTCTGGATACTCTTTCTCTTCTATTACTATCAGTACTAGGGGAAACTTTTTATCGTATGGACATGCGAGTATGTCCATTAGTCTATACTTCATCCTCTAGTCTTACCAAGGCTAGAGATTTTAAGTTATAGTGAGACGACGCAGGAGGCACAGTATACATATTTAAATATCGTCTTGCTACTCTAAGTAGCGTATGCT
>JAADDN010000204.1 GCA_013153895.1 Thermoproteota archaeon
TTTACACTTATGTACTATGCTCTTACTCCCCTTCATGTTGGCTCTGGACGTAGCGGTGGAAGAGTTGATCTTGTTGTTCAGAGAGATCCTCATGGTGTTCCTATAATATATTCAACTTCTATAAAGGGTGCTATCAAATCAATATTTTATAGATGTGGAGCTCCTGACTATAGACTACTTGGTGGTGATGTAAGTTTCAATGTTAGTGAGTATGAGAGTATCGTTGTCTTTACCGATTCTTACCCACTAGCCTTTCCAATGAAACTTAATGGTTCTCTCATATATGTTACTTCTCCATATCTTCTGAAGAAGGTTTTAAATATTTTAGAGCTTAGTAATCATAGTCTGATTAATACTATAAGAGAACTATACCAGTGTTCATATAATATTGGTAATTATGCTATATCTCTAGGTAAGGAGAGATTTTATATATGTAGTAGAGAACTATGTATAGAAGCTAGACCTGGACAGAATGTTAATATAAATATCTTGGAGAATCTTCCATATCTTGTGGATAAGATAGCTGATAGTCTTGTAATAGTTCCTGATAGTTTTCTATTGAAACTTCTTAATGATAGGATAATTACTCATACTAGGATAGGTATAGACTACTACTGTAAGAGAACTCGTAGAGGTTTTCTATGGTCTGAGGAGTATGTTCCAGCTGGAACAATCTTTATTGGAACTATGCTCATAAAGGATAGGAATCATATCTTTAATAATGTTCTATTAGATAAGTTAAAAGAGTATGAGGAAAATGTGAATGCTCTAATAAACATGTTTAGAGATGGTATCATAGTTACATTAGGCGGCAAAGAGACTATTGGTAAAGGATTTATGAGAATATCTATGATTTGAGGACATGTTACTCAACGTTGCTCCTACCAGAGTAGTAACAGTTATATTTTCTGAGACATGTACTAATCTGTGCTCAGTATGGACTATTTTAAAGACTTCCTAGTAGCTAAGACCTGGGCTCTTCTACATGATCCTCCAAACAAGGCTTGGCTAATATCTTATCATCGTGTTAAACATGAAGAGTATGCTGCTCAACTTTTCAGAGAGATCTTCCCTCTAAAGGGTGCCTATGAGGGACTTGAGATACCTAATAGACGTGTCGAATCTATTGTTAAGACAGCTGATGTATGGGCTTCATCTTTTGATAGATGGATGATACTACATTTTAAGGAACTTAGTGAAGAAGTTGTAAAGTTTCAAGATATTTTAAACATATTTGATCCAATAATAAGAGCTTATAGAAATGATACAACTCAAGAACCTGGTGAAAAGATTATAACAGAGTTTGTATGTATTCTCAGAAGTCTATTAGAACCCCTTGTTTATGAGCCCGTACTCATGTATCATGTCCTATTTTCTTCTCTAGAGTACGTATGGGGAAGAGTATTTCAATACGTATGTCCAGCAGATACGAGGTTCCCTACTCATACTATTTTTGATCATTTATACGCTACTGCAAGCATGGTTAACTGGTTTCTTCATCTAGTAGGAAAAAGTGTACGACCTGCTGAAGCTCATCCTAAAGGTTATCTCGTATATATTGATATTCCAGGAATACAGCAGTTTGTTAACGCTGCTAGAAAGACTGCTGACTACTGGGCTGGAAGTTGGCTAGCATCGTATGTTGCCTGGTACATGGTTGAGGAGTTAATAGAATACTTAGGTCCTGACATACTTGTACTTCCAACAGCTAGACACAACCTAATGTACAAGCAGTGGCTCATCAAGAAAGTTCAGAAAATTTGTGACGATACTGCCAAGAGATTGAGAGATATATTCGGAGACTGGTATGTTGAAGAACCTCATCCTGTAATGCCAGCTACCTTGAGCATTGTTCTTCCTAAGCTAGATAATGTTAAGTTAAAGATAGATGAAAACTCCATCAAAGATAAGATAGAGAAACTTAATAATACCTTATCAAAACAGGAAGAATTAAGAAAATATTTTGAGAATAGGTTTAAAAAAGCTTTTAATGAGCTTATAGGCGTCATATGTAGATTAGATGTAGAAGATAGTTATAATATTGATAATATTTTTAAGAAAATCTTCACTAAACTTGAGAACATTCTCAAGAATGATCATATCCAGCCTCCTAGGATAGTTATAATAGATGTTGAAAATATATTTGATGAATATATTAACGATGGTTATAAGTTCTCTGAGAAGTACTTATTTAAAGAAGAATATGATAAAGTTATTGAACTGTTAAATAAGAGAACATTACCTGGAATATCTAAGGAGAGTTTATTGATAAAACTTTTCTATCACATACTCTTCTCAAAGGTTCTAAAAATAGAGATTCTGAGACATAAGATAATGAAAAAGGTAGGTCTTCCCCTTTCTAGATCTCTTATTAAGCTTACTAATGAGAGATATCGATCAAAGATTCATAACGAAGAGGTGAGAGGTCTTGATGATTGTTCAGTAGGTTGGAGATACTGTACTGTATGTGGCCAGAGACCTGCTGTGATATCGTTTCCTAGAGACTTAGACGAGTATGATAAGAAGATATGTGTTGATATTCTAGAGAAGTCGAATAAAGATGAGGAATGTGTTAAGTTTCGAAAGAAAATTAGTGTAATATTCAAACCTGGTGAACATCTTTGTACTATGTGCTTGTTGAAAAGAGTTCTCAGGAAAGCCATAGTTCTGCTAGACAAGTTTGATATTATAGATCAGAACATTGATAGTAATGAATATATTGCAAATGCTGTCCTTGTAGAACATGTTTTAAGAAAAGAGTTTGATAGAGAAAAATGTGAAAAAGCTGAGAAGGAGGTCGATGTTGTTATTAGTGATGAGGCTATAGGTAGGTACCTGGCCTGTACTCTTATTCGTAGGGAGTTCTCGTATGATATTGGTAAGATTCTTGCAGGAAGGAGAGGTACTAACGAGGTTAAGAGGATCTTGAAAAGTATTATTGTTGACATTCTTAGAAGAAGAGAGGGAGAGATCTCTAGTGAATATATACATATGATAAGGGGACATGAGTCTCCAAGAATGTACTATGCCATTGTTAAGGGAGATGGTGACTCGATGGGCAAGCTGATACGTGGTAAGCTTTCTATCTCTTCCGAAGAGTATTTTAGAGCTGTACTGAGTGCTATATGGTATAAGATCCCACGGGGATTTCACAGGGTATATAGAGAGGTCATGTCACTCATGTGCGATATCGCTAATGCGCTCGGTAGTAGTATTTTGATATCGCCAGCTTACCATGCTTCTCTTTCTGCTGCTATGATGGTTACAGCGATAAAGGATGCTGAGATTGTTAAGAAGAATCTAGGTCTAACCATATATGCTGGTGGTGATGATATTGCTGCTCTATGTCCGGTCGAGACTTTTCTGAAGGTTGTTGCTGAGACTAGGAGAAACTACTGGGCATGTCAAGATGGCTTTCATAGGCTTCATAATGGTGGAGTACTTGTCCCAGCGCTTGTAGCATATGGACGTAGTTATGGTGTGAGACTAGCTCACGTGATGGATCCTATGCAGGCTGAGATTGCTATAGCTTCTGAAGCTCTTGAAGATGTTGCAAAGGATGAGGATCTACTATGGAAGATTAGTGATGTAGAGTTTAATAAAGATACTCTAGCTGTCTCGTATGGTAGAACATCGCTTGGAGAGTTAGAGAATGTTGTAAGAATACCATTAAGATCGGGTAAGAAGGATCCATACGAGTCTCTACGTGAGGTTGCATGTTTTGTCGATACTGTGAAGAAGCTGTGGGACTACATGTTGAATGATAAGCTAAGTCATGGTTTACCTATGGATTTCGAGAACATGTATAGAGATGCTATCAGGAATCTTGTAGGAGAGAACTATGATGTCGATACTATAGAGAGCGTAGTATGTAGACTGGTTAAACGTAATGTTTCTGAAAGATTTAGAGATATCTTAGATGACTTGATGAGAGAGTTTGAAGGAACTCTGAGAGTAGTAGAAGAAAAGAAACTAGATAATCAAAGAGAGATAACGGCTCTATTAGTGGAGTATCTATTTACTCTTCTTAGAATATTGAGAACATTTCCAAAATGATCAAGTCTCTGCAGTATAATGCTTATATCTAGTTAACATAGAAGATAGGTGATGGTCTCCATACAGTTTAAAGTTATCGAGTCCCTACATTTTGGAGGACCTGGAGAATTCTCACCTGCTGCGAGAGGACCAGCAACTCATGGTAGAGCTCTGACAATACCTCTACCTTCAACAGTCCTAGGATTATTAGCTAACTTATGTAGAGAAGATATAACTAGTGATGGTACTCTTAGAAAAGATTATGAGATAGTTCGCTCTAAGTTTGGTACTGACATCTTTATTAGAGGACCATACCTCATATCGGAAAATGGTAGAATATATATGACTGTTGATAACTTGATAATCGAACTATCACGTGAAGATAATCCATGTAGCATATATAGGTACCTCATCTATACTTTTGCAAAAATGTTAGACGAAGATAATGATAAGATAAGAGAGCTTACTCGACAACTATTTTCAAATAAGGTAAGGATAGTAAAGTTTCTAGGAGTAGGTCTTAGAAGAGATCTAAAAATAGCCGATGAAGAGAAGGGACTACTATATCTTGAAGAGTATGTAACATACGATATCGAGGAAACTCATAAGAAGGTAGATGTATACATATCAGTAGATATCGTAGGAATAGAAAGCATAGAGAAGACACCTGTGAGAGAAGGCCCAGTCAGGCTAGGCGGAGAACAGAGAGTTACGAAGATGATTGTAAGAGAAGATAGACCTCTAGTAGATCTATGTAGGCAGCTGATAGAAGACGACGATTATCATCTACTAATACATATTACACCAACAATAATAGAAGCAGAGAAAGACATGTATATAACATATGAAGAATTAAGTAAACAACTATTTGAAAATAATGGAAAAATAATATGCTGTATTGGAAAATTTGGAAAAGACCCATTAAGCATAATAAATCTAGGATTCAACGAGATTAAAAAAGCAAGGAGACCATTAAAATATGTAATAACTCCAGGATCAATAACAATAGTTAAAGGACTAGACAAGCACATGCTCTATAACATATGTGAAAAAGGAATAGAAAATAAGAAAATAGAAGATGAGATAGAGTACAACAGGATAGGGTACAACACAGTACTAATAATACCATTATCAAGATTAAGAGATTTAGCGAGAGAATTAACAGAGAAGATAATGAAGATAGCAGAAGGATAGTCATACTTCTATGATTAATAAGGATATTATCTTATACACGATTTACATATTTTCTAAAGAAATGTAATATAGTTAAGATAACATGACTACGCAGAATCTTACTACAGCTCTCGCTTACCTACTAAACTTCGTGGTAATGTCTTACGTAGATTAAAGACGTATAGTATTGCTTCGCCTGCCTCATCATCATTTAGATCGAGTCCTTCTTTCATGAGGCTGTATAATGTGTCTATGACTTCTTTCAAAACTTGGTCGAGATCATTAATATCTGTTATAAGATCCCATTTACGCAATAACTTAACAAGCTTATTCTCAGAATATGCCTTCCTAAGTGCTGAAATTATAAGCAACTTCTGATCTCTCCCGAAATCTTCCCCACTCAGCTCAACTAGGTTCTGAAAAAGCTTCTCATACCTTTCCACCCTCTCCTCAATACCCACATAAGATCGGGAATAATCAGTCATATAAACATTTCCTAACACATTAAACATGCGACCAGTACTAAGCTACTGACAATTCGCTTTCTTTAGAACTTTCAATTCCTTCTTAGATATTAGACGGATGGTGAAACCCACGCATCTGACCCATGATGAACGGATATTAAACTGACTTTCAATTTTAGATATCTCAGACCCAGCTACTCTCGAAAGAAATTCCAAGGCAATACCTTTCACTTCCTCTTTAGATTTTTTCCACAGCTACAGTATATGTGTCCTATTATTGTACGTTGTAAATCTCTTTCAATTCTTTTTTAGATTTTTGTCTTGTTCTTGTTCTCGTATTGTTTTTGCACTTGTTGTCTTTCAATTCTTTTTTAGATTTTTGCATGGTTCAGATTGTTGCTAAGAGTAAGCTGGATGACTTTCAATTCTTTTTTAGATTTTTGCTTGTTGAATTTTTGAATCAAATTGATATTGAGAAGTTTCCTTTCAATTCTTTTTTAGATTTTTGCCTTAACAAACACATATTTATTCCGAAAAGTTCAATGGTAAAACATGCTTTCAATTCTTTTTTAGATTTTTGTAGAAATATTCGATAAATATGGATATCATGATTATGATATTATCTTTCAATTCTTTTTTAGATTTTTGAGTTACCCGTTTCATATATCCTTTATTCAACTTAAGATATTGCTTTCAATTCTTTTTTAGATTTTTGCTGGTCGGGGTGGGAACCTCGGGGTGAGTCCCGTAGGATGGCTTTCAATTCTTTTTTAGATTTTTGATATATTACAATAAAAAATGCTAAGTACACAGTTAGTGATCTTTCAATTCTTTTTTAGATTTTTGATAGAACATATGATAAATAACGAAGAGTTAGAAAAACTACTTTCAATTCTTTTTTAGATTTTTGATAGTTGGCGAGGAAGAGAAAACTTCTACAAGCAGGGAGAATCTTTCAATTCTTTTTTAGATTTTTGCTATACAGAACGTACCAACAGACAACTATGTTCTCCTACTAGACTTTCAATTCTTTTTTAGATTTTTGTGGTGCAGCTATTGCTGGGGTCTGCAAGACAGCTAATCTTCTTTCAATTCTTTTTTAGATTTTTGCTGGTAGTAGAAGTATGTCAGGATGTTTAGAAGCTATCTCGTCTTTCAATTCTTTTTTAGATTTTTGTTGAAAAATATGTTCCAAGTTTCGGCGTATTGCCGTTCTTGGCTTTCAATTCTTTTTTAGATTTTTGTTACCTACTAGTACCATCACTTGCACGTAAGGTGACCTTTCAATTCTTTTTTAGATTTTTGAGGAGTAGTAGAGTCTTCAACTCTCCGTAGATACATGATTAATCTTTCAATTCTTTTTTAGATTTTTGATAAATTCAAGCATAGTAAACCCAGCAGTTGCGTTAAAATCAACATAACTTTCAATTCTTTTTTAGATTTTTGAGTACAGAGACTAATATTTGCTACACTACGTGAAGTATTGGTCTTTCAATTCTTTTTTAGATTTTTGCGGTCTCGTTAACTCTATTGGAATTGTTCTAGCAAGGACCTATCCTAGCTTTCAATTCTTTTTTAGATTTTTGTAATACAAAACTCGGTCTAACAGGGGACTAAGTACACCATCTTTCAATTCTTTTTTAGATTTTTGACGA
>JAADDN010000048.1 GCA_013153895.1 Thermoproteota archaeon
GGGGCCCGTAGTCTAGCGGCAGGATGCCCGCCTTACGATGACGGGCATCCGTACATGAGAGAGCGGGTGATCCCGGGTTCGAATCCCGGCGGGCCCACCAGAGTGGAATTCTTTTAAATCCCTTCTATCTGTGTCTCTGCGATGTCTGAGGGTGCTGCTGTATCTGTGTCTCAGGAGGAGATTTTGAGTAAGGCTAGGGAGATCATAGTGAGGTTGAGAGATCTTGAGAGGAGGGCTGAGGTTGAGGATCTTAAGAAGGTTTGGCAGGAGTTGAAGGATATCTTGAGAGAGGCTAGGCAGTATGGTCTTGATAAGAGTTTTGTTCCTCTTGTTAGGAAGATTAAGGCTATAATTGAGCGTAGGAGGTTGAAGATGCTTAAGGAGAAGTTTAAATCTCAACAAGCTTCGCAGAGTAGTTAGGGTGGGTGTGAGATATGGCTAAGTGTGGTAGATGGGAGAGACTGTATCAGCAGGCTCTTCAGAGTGGTAATAAGGAGAAGGCTCTCGAGTTTAAGGAGAAGATGGTTGAGTGTATAGTGTACTCTCTATGGCATCTTGTGAGAGAGAAAGAACTTCGAGAAGCTGAGCCACTGCTCAAGTATGGTTATGAGGTAGCTGAGAAGTATGATATTCCAGAGCTCAAGTTTCATCTAGGTCTTATACAGGATGAGATTAATAGGATTAGAGAGATCTATAGAAGACTTGGTCGTGGAGAGAAGGTCTAGTGTGTTATAGATGTTAACTTCTGAGAAGATTGCTGAGAAGTGTGGATGGAATCTCGATAAATTATCTAAGTTAGTTTCACTACTTCTCTCATGTAAGGCTAAGGGATCTCTCAGTAAGAGTGAGGTTGAGGAGGCTTGTTGTAGAGAGTTGTTTAAGTGTGAGAATGATTCCTGTATTCTCAATATTTCTGATGAGGATCTTGCTAAGATTCTTAGGGATTTCTCTACAGTACTTTCTTCATCTATTGTAAATGTTCTTGAGAAGATTAGTTTACCAGAGCTATCAAGACTTTTACAGTTTCTTATTGATTTTAATATTACTGATATTGTAGATGTATTAGATAGGTCTATTCCTGAGAAGGTTGAGAATGCTCCTCTAAGCTTGAATGCTCAAGTAAATGAACAGCTTGGAACATTATTATACGCTGCTGGCAAGTTTGATGAAGCTGCTCGTAGATTTAAGATTGCTGCTGAGCAGTATAAGGCTGCTGGTATAGAGGATAGGGGGCTCTTTGTTGAGGCCTTCTCTAAGGTTGTTGAAGCTGAGAAGTTGAAGAGTGATGCTGAGAAGATGCATGAGGAGGAGAAGCATGATGTTGAGGAGAAGCTTCTGAAAGAGGCTTCTAAACTATATGCTGAATCTAGTGCATTATTTAGAAGATGTTCATCTACTATAGCTGAGGCATATGTTAACTCTATATTAAGTATGGCTGATGCTTTCGAGGTTTTAGGAAACTACTATTTTACTCATGGGATGGTTGAGGAGGCTGAGAAGTACTTTAACATGTGTAGTGAGGAAGTTCGTAGAGGTAGGGTTGGCATTCCTGAGGAGCATAGGAGGCTTCTAGAGTTGAAGGAGAGAGCTTGTACTGCAATGAGTAAGATATGTAGAGCAGTGATAGAGAATAATCCAACACTTTATGAGGAGGCTGGTGATTTATTTAGAGATCTAGCTAGGTCAGGATATGCTCCAGATGTCATGGTTGAGCTAGCATCAATAGCATATAAGTCAGCTGTAGAACTCTACGATAATATTGATGATGTTCTGAGAGTTTATCCTAAGTATGTTGATCTTGCTGTAGAGTACATAGACTCTAGAGTAAGATCACGTTATGGATCTTTCAGACACATGTTACGTGAATTATCTACAAGACCTCTACAAGCATTATCTAATGAGCTTAGAGTTGATGAGTATGCTTTAAAAATGTATATAGCTTACAAGATTATGGAGGAGGAAGCTGGTAAAGAAGCTAGACCAGCAATACTTGATGTTCTTACATTAATAGCAGGTCTAGGTCTTGACCCAATAATGACTAGTGGTGTAGATCTCAAGCTTGAGGTTGAGAGATCGGGTATAGAGTTCGAGAATAAGGAATATCTTGAAACATTATGCAAACTTTTAGACATTGTTCAGAAGAAGCTTAGAGAAGTAGGCATAGTAGTGTAATTTACCTGCCTCTGATAATGAATCTCTTAACAACACCATCCCCCGATACTACAACAACTTCGAGGAGAGTACTATTATCATATAGTGATTTAGATATCGTTAATGTTGGTAGCATCGTAGTATTATATGGTTTAACTGTTATGAATACCATCTTGAGATCCTTCATTACTGATCCATTTATGAGTAAGTACTCCTCAGTTATGTTACAGGGAACTCTACTAGTTACATATATTATGGGCGTGATGTTCACATATGTTGTAGATATGTTTAATGCAGCATCAACAATAGTGAAATCACAGTGTGGTCTTGTTGTTGCTTTAATGGTTGCTGAGTATATGTTCACGGCGTAGTAAAATATTATGAAGCCGAATATTGCTGCTATAAGTGCGAGTAGGGCTGCTGCAAGAATCTCGCTGAGTCCTCTTCTCTTATCATTCATGACTATCCAGCAGATATTACTTTCTAGGAAGCCCTTAAAACTGTTTTAAGATTAGATATGTCTAATGAAGTTACTAGTAGTTCATCCACATCTCGACCTTGTTGGTGGCAGTGAAAATCTTACTCGAATACTCCTCTACGAACTTGTAGAATACTGTCCTGAGTGTGATATAGTTGTAGCTACACGTGATAGAAATCCTGAACTCTTTCCAGATCATAAGAGGATAAAGTTCTACTTCTTCAAGAAGATGGAACTGTACAGTAAGTGTCCTGTAACAAGCAAGATAATAGATCTGTTAATTACTTATGATGAGATTCTTCATGATGAGGTTCCAGATATAGCATTAATAATGATTCAAGAACCTGTACATGTACTTCTCCTCAAGACTATTAGACCTGGATTCAAGACTGCAATATACATACATTACCCATTTGAGGAGGAGCTTACTGAGACTAATCTTCTAAAGTTCTTTGAGATGTATAGGTTCCCTAACGTATATAACGAGTATTACAAGTACACTGACTCAAGATTCGTGAACTCTCACTACACGTTAGACGCATTATATAAGCACTATGGTATAGATGCTGACGTAGTGTATCCTGCAGTAAGCTGGGCATATTTTGAGAATGAGCCTGACATAACTGAGAAACGTGGAAAGACTATACTTAGTGTTGGAAGGTTTGTTCCACATAAGAGACTTGATACTCTAATAAAGATATTTAGAGATCATATAAAGCCTAAGATTCCTGATGCAGAGCTAACAATAATCGGTATACCTGATGTAAGATACATGGACTACTATAAGGAGATCATGAGACTTGCAGAGGAGACTAAGGATGTGACAGTGATCTCTAGAGCTCTAAAGGATGAGGAGATGATAACATATTATAGACATGCTAGAGTCTATGTTCATCTGAGGATTGGTGAACACTTTGGTATGGCTCCTGTAGAAGCAATGAGTCAGGGAGCAATACCTGTGATACCTAGAGATAGTGGACTTGCAGAACTAGTAACACATGGAAAGGACGGTTACGCATATGAGAATGATAGACAGATGGTAGAGTACGTGCTACATCTATTACAGGCAGATGATGATGAGCTAGTTAAGATGAGGAGGAGAGCCATAAGAACAAGCTACTACTTTACTCCTGCCAGATTCGCTAAGGAGATTTACTATCATCTTAAGGTGATAGCTAGCAAGTAAGTTATATAGGAACATTCCTGAACCTATCCATTATTGCTCTCCTAAGTTCAGGATCTACAATATAGTCAAATATTGTTCCACTACTATTCCAGAGCTCTAGACAATCTATCAACTTCTTATACCTTCCTCCACCAATCCCATTAGCAATAACTGCAGCACCTTCAGCAGCCTCCTTAACGTTCCTACCCATCCTACTTATGGTACGTATTTCACATTCAATATTAAACTTCTTCAAGAAGTCTAGTAACCTGTCTTCAAGATCTCTTCTAAACTTTTCAACCCTTATGAATCTACCGCTCAAATATATGCATGATGGTTTACCTACTGATACTAATATTCTAGCAAGATCCTTAACGATTCCCTCGAGAAATGCTTCATAAGCATCAGTATTCTCATTAACCTTCTCTATAAACTCTTCAACACTATGTTTAAATGGGTCGTTAAATAATAGATATGCTACTCCTCCCCTAAATAGTAATATTTTTGAGAAGTCTTCTACAGAGTTAGCTATAGCATACGCTAGCTCACCATCTAGTGCTCCTGCTCCTAGGTAACCTATTGATGAGTATGTTCCACCTATTCCATCAACTATCTTACCATTTCGAACACCAATGACTGCATTATATGCAAATCCTACCTCAATGACTATTAGATTCATCTTTTCAGGTTCTATACCTCTATCATATTCATCCCTCATTGCCGCTACGACGCTAAATATCTTATCTGCAGTACCCATATCAATCTTGTTCAACTTTCTATATCTTGGAACTGTGTTTAAGTGTATTACTCCAGGGCAGAACCATATGTTTAGTCTACTCATGCGCATCATGTTCATAAGTTTTCTAAGTCCAACTATTCTGAGCTTTCTATCATAATCTTTCTCTGTTATAAATGTAGCATATGATAGCTCCTCAATTGTTGCTTCTTGTGCTCTCTTTAGTGGGATACCATATCCTGATGGTCCAACTATGACATCTACATTCTCTAGTTTCTCTAGATATTTCAAAACTATTGAAGGGTCCTTCGTTATCTCTTCTCTAGGTATCGATATGTCAATTATGATCTCTCCAGTATAATCGTCGAATCCGAATATGTCCATGCTATATGTTCCTGGATCTATCCCGACTGCACGTACCATCTTACTTAACGTATCTCATAGGTACTTTATGTGATGTGCTAGCTCTCTAGGTATCTTAATTATGGTGAATCCTCCCTCTTTCTCAAGTATATTAATCATCTTTTCATTATGTACTTCAGCAATTATCTGCAAGTTCTTTCCTAAACTTTTAATCAAGCTTGTCAGTATCTTACATGACTCATCTGTGAGACAGTAATCGAAGTTGTCTATTAGTATTATGGATCCCTTCTCTGCTACTAGGATCTGTACATAGTATGCTATCAAGCTTCTTATTGAGCAAGATATCTCAGGGCACGTGATTAGCTCTCCATCCATGATGTATGTTAATGTAAGTTTCTTATCAACTATGCCGCATCTAGCTCTTGATAGTCCATTCTTCTCTAAGTATGATAATAGTCTTGCAAGATAAGGCCAGTATCTTCCATCTGCGAATACTCTCGATAAGACTAGGAGAGTCTTTTCTCCATGTATTCCTATGTACGTGTCTTCTGAGGTCTCTACTATGTCTGTTATGTTTATGCAGGTTGAGTAGTCTATGTATGGTCCTATCCTGTATATTTTCAATTCTTTGAGAGATGTCACTATAGAGTCTATCAGGTCGGTCATGAGAAGTATCTCTTCCTCATATGTTGAGAACATGTGTGCTTGTGGTAACTCTCTTATGGTCTTCATCAGGTCCTGTATCTTCTCTACGCTAACTTTCAACTCCATGTCTATGGGCTTCCTGATTAGGAGAGAGCTGTCTCGAGATACTACATGTAGTATTGGTTCATCTACCATGCTTATCTTTAGCACGTACTCGTACCTTGACTTGTCGATAGATTCAGCTATGAGTATTCTCCTATCCCAGCTTGATAGATCTATGTTCCATATCTTCTGAAATCTTCTCACTATATGTCTAACATGTTCCTGTGGTATCTCTATGATCATTTTTAGACTAAATTTTCTAGATGTTCTCCCGATGACGGGTCTTATCTTATCGATGTTCTCTAGAGTCTTGTGTATGAGCTTGAGTAGCATGCTCTTTCCTGAACATGGTTCACCAACTAGTATAGTGTTTCTAGTAAACTCCATTTTTAGAGCTCCTTGAGGAGTCTCAATTTCTAAGATTCTCAACACTCTTACTAGATGTGTAATAATGCTTTAAAGGTATTATACGTCGTGACTAGGGTGAGTATACTAGCTCAAGAAGATCCTCTACTACTCGTTCCCGGGCCAAGCAATCTTGTACCTCGTGCTAGAAGAGCACTTGTAAGACATTTTGGACATAGATCGCCAGATTTTAGATCAACATTTAAGAAGACTATAGAGCTACTTAAGGAGGTATTTGATACATCTGGAGAAGTACATATATTGACGGCAAGTGGTACAGGTGCTGTAGAAGCAGCAGTAATGAACTTCATAAGACCAGGAGATAGAGTACTATCAATAATATATGGAACATTTGGTAGAAGATTTATGGAGCAGGTCTCTAGAATTACCAGCAACGTACACGTATTGAAAACGTATTACGGAGATGTACCAAGCGTAGAGTATGTTAGAAGGTTCCTTGAGGAGAATAAGATTAAGGAGCTTGATGTAGTTACGGTAGTATTTAACGAGACTAATCCAGGAACAACATTTAGAGATCTTCCTAACCTAGCAAGACTAGCTCATAGTTATGGAGCAATAATCATAGTTGATGCAGTATCAGGACTTGGAGGAGACTACTTCTCCTGTGAGAAATATCACATAGATGTAGCATTATCAAGTAGTCAGAAATGTCTAGGAGCACCTCCAGGAATATCATTCATAACATACAGGACAATAGAAGCAGAGAGGAAACTCAGACAAGTAAAATGTCCAAGCACGTACTTCGACCTGAAAATATCTAAGAGATTTCTAGAAAGGAACGAGACACCATTTACACCAGCAGTAAACGTCCTCTACGCATTAAAAGAAGCTTTAGAATACATATGTGATGAAGTAGGATTAGAAAGATGGATAAGATGGCATTATGAGAGAGCTAGAGTAATACTAGAAGCATTACAGGAAATAGGACTAAAACCATACGTCAAAGACGAACAAAAGAGATCAGTAACAGTACTATCATTCGAAAAACCTGAAAACATGACAATAAGCGAACTAAAGACAGAACTATACACAAAGTACAGAATAGATATAGCAGACGGAATGGACGAACTAAGAGGAAAAATCTTCAGAATAGGAAACATGGGATGGATCACAAGAAAAGACATAACACTACTAACAGCAGCACTAGTAAGCATACTAG
>JAADDN010000060.1 GCA_013153895.1 Thermoproteota archaeon
CACCACAATCAAGAACGTATACCCTATCCCTCTTCTCAACATTTATCCTCAACCTAGAACTCTCAGCAATAAGCTTCTCAACAAGATCTCTAACATCCGTTACAGTAGCCACTCATGGATTATAGCGTAACATGTTAATAACTAGTACTTCATGATGCAGATATTACGTAGTGTATCTCCAGCACGCAACATAATGATTCTTCTGAACCTCCTCGAGTGGAGGAGTCTCCTTGAAACAACGTGAGTCTGCATACGGGCATCTCTCTGCAAATCTACATCCTACATAGTCATCTGTGACTAATGGAGGCTCACCTTCAAGTATATGCTTATTCTTTATTCTCCTTCCAGGCTCTGCTATGGGTACAGAGTTAAGTAGGGCTTTAGTATAGGGGTGGAGGGGTCTATTAAATAGTGAGTGCTTGTCAGCTATCTCGACTATCCTACCTGCATACATCACGGAAACTCTGTCAGCAATGTATCTCACAGTGCCTAGATCATGACTAATGTACAAGTAGGATAGACCATAAGTCTTCTTAAGATCCTTCAGAAGGTTGAGTATGGAGGCTTGAATAGAAACATCAAGCGATGCGGTTGGTTCATCAAGTACGACATATATGGGGTGCGTCACCAATGCTCTAGCTATTGCGACC
This sequence comes from Thermoproteota archaeon, assembly GCA_013153895.1. Classification (GTDB taxonomy): domain Archaea; phylum Thermoproteota; class Thermoprotei; order Thermoproteales; family Thermocladiaceae; genus JAADER01. The sequence goes on from JAADDN010000060.1 coordinate 651, forward strand.
CTCTGACGTTGACCACCAGATAGCTCATGTGGGTACCTATCTAAGATCTCTCTAGGGAGGCCAACACTCTGTAATGCTTCTAGAACTCTCTTTCTGATCTCTGACCTATCTTTCAATTTCTGTATCTTTAGAGGTTCTGCAACTATGTCAAACACGGTCATACGTGGATTGAGGGATGAATACGGATTCTGAAACACGATGCCCATATGTCTCCTATACTTTCTAAGATCTCCTTCTCCTAGATCAGTTATGTCTATTCCTTTAAAAATTATTCTTCCACTATCGGGCTTTAGCAGACGTATTGAGAGCAAGCCGGTCGTAGATTTACCACACCCACTCTCACCTACTAATGCAAGTGTCTCACCATATCTGACCTCTAATGTAACGTTATCAACGGCAACGAGATTCAGCTTTCTGAGAAACTCTCTCTTTATAGTGAATATCTTTCTCACGTTTTCTAACCTTAGGATGACCTCAGACATAGAGCCAGCACCTTACTGCTCTCTTCGAGTCAAGGTACCTCAATGGAGGTTCCTCCCTTTTACATATAGGCTTTGCGAGCCTACATCTAGGATGAAATCTACATCCTCTAGGAATGTCAGATAGGCTTGGAGGTTCTCCAACGAGTGGCTCAAGCCTTTCAATCTCTCTATCGGCTCTTGGTACAGCCATGATTAGGGCTCTAGTGTATGGGTGAAGAGGTTCCGATAACATGTCGTAGACGTCTCCTAGCTCTACGATCTGTCCAGCGTACATTACTGCTATCTTATCACAAGTCTCAGCTACGATGCCCATATTATGAGTAATGAGTATCACAGTCTTCTTCAGATCGTCTACTAGGTCCCTTATAAGTTTAAGTATAGCTGCTTGGATTGTCACATCTAGAGCAGTCGTAGGTTCGTCAGCTATTATTAAGTCAGGATCCGGTAGCAACGCCATAGCTATAGCAGCTCTCTGAAGCATTCCTCCAGATAACTCATGAGGATATTTTCTCATATTTATCTCGGGACTGGGCATCCTTACGAGCTTGAGTTTCTCTATGATTATTTTCGCAGCTTCTCGCCTTGATAATCCAAGCTTGTGTATTGCTACATCAAGTAGCTGATCTCCAATCCTTACTGTTGGATTAAAGCTCGATATGGGATCTTGAGGTATCATTGTTATTCTGTTACCTCTAATTTTGTTCAATTCTTTCTCGCTCAGCTTTACTAGATCTAGATCTCTAAAGAATATGCTTCCACTAACTATCCTTCCTGGAGGAGGTATAAGTCTTATTATTGCGTGTGCTAAGGTTGATTTTCCACTACCGCTCTCTCCAACTATTCCAAATACAACTCCTTCTGGAACTTCTAGATCGATTTTGTCTATAGCTCTCACAACCTTATCTCTAAGAAAGTAATATACCCTGAGATCACATATCTTGAGTATCATATTCTCGGGACCCCTCTACCTGTCCTAAACCTTGGGTCAAGGAGATCTCTAAGACCATCACCAAGCAGGTTGAATCCTAGGACTGCTATGAATATCATTAGTCCAGGAAAGACGAGCTCCCACCAGTAGTCTAGACCATACTGTAATGCAGCACTGATCATAGATCCCCATTCTGGTGTAGGGGGTACAGCTCCAAGCCCGATGAACCCTAACGATGCTATTGCCAAGATCGCGAATCCCATGTCCATTGACGCATTAACTAGTATCGGACCTGCAATGTTTGGCAGTATATGTCTGAACATTATGTACCAGCTTGAAGCTCCCATGGCTCTTGCTGCAAGTATATATACCTCATTCCTGATATTTATAACCTCTCCTCTTACAAGCCTAGCATACCAAGGCCACCATGTTACTGATAACGCTATGATAGCATTAGTTATACCGTGGCCGAGCACTGCAGCTATAGCTATAGCAAGTATGAGACTTGGTATCGAGAGAAAAGCGTCAGTTACTCTCATCAACACCTCATCAACTATACCGCCAAAATATCCTGCAATTAGACCTATAATAGTCCCTATACATACGCCAGCCAAGACAACTATCAAACTTGCAGAAAGCGACACACGTGCAGCGTATAGACAACGTGTGAGCAGATCTCTACCAAACCAGTCAGTCCCGAAGGGATGCGCAAGAGAGGGAGGCTTGTTTATGAGTGATGGGTGAACTATTGCTCCAATATCTTCAGGATATGGCACTATATATGGAGCTGTTATTGCTATGAACGCCAGAGCCGAGACTATGCATAGACCAGAGAAGGCCAGCGTTGACTGTCTAACAAGTCTCAATGTGTTAAGTGCTCCACGTAGCCAGTATATTAATCTCGAGCTTATGCTCATGGTCTCACCTAGTATCTGACCTTCGGATTAACCAGTGCGTACACGATATCAACGATCAAGTTAACTATCACATATATTATTGCTATGACTGTCACAGATCCAAGTATCGCAGGGTAGTCAGAATTCAAGATGGATTCAAACACGTACCTTCCAAGTCCAGGCCACTCGAACACCTCCTCAACTACGAAATTTCCCGACAATACGTAACCGAACTCTAGCCCTATAACTGTGAGTATTGGTGAGAGAGCGTTTCTTAGAACATATTTAAACATTATTACTTTTCTCGGAAGACCATAACTTAGGGCATGTCTAACATAGTCACGTCCTAGCACCTCGAGCACGGATGCTCTCGTGACTCTAAGAACGATAGCGAAGGGCCCCGTTGCTAATGTGAGACCCGGCAGAAGAATGTGCTTGAGTGCATCAATGAACATAGGTATGTTACCTTCAAGAAGAGAATCTAGTAATACGAAGCCAGTTATGGTGTGAAAACCTGTAGCTGCGGCTAGCTCAGGGTCGTACCTACCGGTGAGTGGAAGCAGATGTAGCTTGTACGCGAGCACAAGTTGGAGCATTATGCCTAGCCAGAACATGGGTACTGCTATGAACTCTAATGACACTATTCTACATACATGATCTATCACGCTGTTATACTTAACCCCTGATATAAGACCAAGAAGAACTCCTAAAGTAGTTCCTACGAACATCGCAAAGAATGCTAACTCCATCGTAGCGGGAAGATACGTCTTTATGTCCTCTATGACAGGTCTCCTAGTATGTATCGAGACCCCCCAGTTTCCTGTTAGAAAGTTCTTCCAGTAGATAAGGTACTGCACTATGAGAGGCTTATCGAGACCAAGCTCCTTGATTGCCTTCTCTATCTCTTGCTTAGTCGCGTGAGGACCAGCCCATATTAAGGCCGGGTTTGACGGAACGACATGACTGAGAATGAACGTTATCGTGACGACTATGAAGATCACGAAAAATAGCCAAGCGATCCTCCTAGCTATGTAAAATAGGAGTCTCATGGTCTCTAACTCTTCCACATCGTGTACACGTTGTAGGACCCTATGAACAGCGGATTATAGACATAGCCTCTCACGTTTCTCCTAAATGCAACAATGTAGTCTTGCTCCAGTATGAAAGCAGCGGGGCAGTCATAGATTATTCTTTCCTGAATCTTTTTTAGAAGCTTCATGTATGTTAAAGAGTTTGCAGCATTATACGCCTCTTTCAGTAGATGGTCAAGTACAGGATCTTTGAGGTGAGAGAATGCGTAGCTCCCATTGCTGCTGAACATCGGATAGTAGTAGTCTAATGGGTCTGCGTAGTCGGGCCACCACCATAACATCACTAGCGCTGGGGCTTGCTTAGGATGATTCATTACTAGGTCGTATAGTGTGTCCCAGGTATATGGTGTAGGAACTATCTGTATCTTGAGTCCGGTAAGCTTATCTAGCTTCTGTATAAATGCCTGCAACATCTCGCACACTCTCTCTTCGACGGTATCTCCGGTAACGTAGGCGCACTGTAGTTTTATGACTTTACCTTCAAGCTCGCTCTTTACCTCATCTAGCAGCTTGATAGCCTTCTCAATGTTGTATCTTGGTCCGGTTATGTTGTGGAACACTTTGGGCATTGTTGATGGTGCTGGATAATATGCTGGTCTTCCAAGCCCTAGGAGAACTACTTTCACGATCTCTGATCTATTGATCGCGTATGCTATGGCTAACCTGAACTGTCTCAGGTTGCAGGGAAACTTCATGGTGTTAAAGAACAGGTATAGCTCATTGTAGCTCGGATATGCTTTAACAACGACTTGTGGATTATTCTTAAGATCGTAATAGTATCTTGGTGGTACGTCATTCATGATGTCTATCTCGCCGCTAAGAAGCTCCATCTTCTGCGTCTCGGGACTCAGTATCTCCTTAATTATGACTTCATATATATGTTTACCAGACCAGCCACGCCAGTAGTATCTCCATGCCTTAAGGATTATGTACTGGTGGTGAAGCCACTTTACAAGTATGTACGGGCCACTACCACAATCATGGTTGTATAGCCACTTTGTTGCCCATGGATCATCTTTTGTAGCGTGAGCTTTCACACATGAAGGGCTAACTATGTATAGTCCCCATGCTGCTGCAAGTTTCTCCAAAAACGCTGGATCGGGATGCTTTAGAATTATCTTGACCTCATATGGACCGACTATGACCACCTTCTCTATATCCTCAAACATCCACGCAGGACCTTTATCGATAGCGAGAAGTCTCTCTATAGAGAATTTTACAGCAGTAGCATTGAACGGTGTTCCATCGTGGAACCTCACTCCTCTCCTTAGCCAGAAAGTCCATACTGTTCCATTCTTAGAGACCTCCCATTTCACTGCAAGATCTCCAACTATCTTGCTTCCATTATAATCTACGAGCTTCTCATACGTTAGCCGTATAACTCTCATACAGCTTGAGGAGTAACATATCGCTGGATCGAGAGTGTCAGGTTCCATGTCTGCCGCACCTATGATAAGTATCTGATTGGGACCCGTAGGATTGATAAAGGGAGACTGACTGACAGAAGTTGAGGAACTCGCACTCTTACTAGGCGTCTTAGGTTTCTGCGTGGTCTTAAGTTGCGATACATGTCTACTAGATAACCAGTATGTTATACCCCCAACGATTATTACTATTACTAGTATGATCAAGATTGTTGAGAGCATGCGTTTACTGACCATGACGCTCCTTATTACTGCCCTAAGAATCTTAATTAAGTTTTACTAAACCTATATCGACCTCGCTATTCCTACCTAATGAGCTCCTCGACCGGAACGTAGTCGATGTCTAAGCCAAAGTGACGAGGGCCAAATAGCTCGAGTCCTTTCTCTGTTCTCCATATTTCTGGAGCCTTAAACGCTATAACCCATACTTTTAAACCTCTCTCAACTCTATTGTTCGTTAACCCCTTATAATTTTCGTCGAGGACGCATATCAGGTCCGGAGGTAGAACTACAGGCTTACCGTCTCTGAATGCTGCAATGTTTTCATTCTTCACTAAGATCTCGAGATTATGTCCATAAAACTCTCCTATTCCCCTATACGTGACTCTTCCCTGAAGAAAACCATGCTTCACTTCAAGATTAACATCATCTACTATACCCCTGAACACTAGGAATCCTCCAAACCTTCTTATTAAGTCACGTATAGGCTCTTTAGATGTGTTGACTATTTTTCCGACCTCAATAGACATAGATAATGTTCTTTTCACTGCTATTGAGGAAACTTCTACAGAATTTATAAAGCTATCAAGCACTAGGACGCCACCATGTTTCTCTGATATGTTTCTCACAATATCTTCATAAGAAAATATATTTACACACTTCTTAATCTCCAAGACGTCGCCTCTGGGAGTCACTACCAGAGATGGCCAAGGACATACACCATTAAGGTAGTAAGTGGTATGTATGAGCTCTGGAGCAGCCCTCCCAACCTGGTCGCAATCTAACGTAGGTACACCGAGTATGGATGATATGTGTATAGCTATGGCTGTATTATAGCCACCGAGCTCTGTGGGCACTATACCTCTAATAGAACGTAAGTACTCTAGAACTATTTTAATGACGTCATCGCTAATATGTAAGTCCTTCTCACCTGGTTTGGGCATAGGACCACATATATATGCGGAACATGTGAGACCAGAAGTCTCTGCGGGATCGCATATACATAGTTGTAAGCCTCTATCGATGTCTCTCATAAGGAGCTCTAGACCAAGCTCCGGATCTCCGCCACCACCGGTCGCTAGTATTGTCGCTCCATCTATGAGGTACCTAGCTAACTCGTAATCTAGCTTAAGCATAATCTAGCTAGAACGATTCTTCTACTAAACTATTTCTCACGCGAGCTACAATGTGAGCTGGAACGAACATTTTCACGGAGCTCGAGCCAGAGACTACGAAGAAGACACTCTTCTTAAGATTTAGACGAAGAAGCACGAGTTCTCTATGTATGTAACAATTGTTCAAGATCTTTAGGATATTATTTTTGACGTTTATGAAAACGTTGTCGAGTATTTTACTCTTTGTTCCTCCATAGTTTAACCTTGGTCTTCCTATTCTGAAGAACCTGTGTAGAAATAGTTCTCGAAATATCGATGTATTGTAAGCATCGGTCAAAGTTAGAGAAATGTCTTCAAGGGCCTTATTGAGGAGAAATAATATATCTTTCTCAGAATAATCGTATATGAAT
>JAADDN010000042.1 GCA_013153895.1 Thermoproteota archaeon
AATACAGGAGATCCACAACATGGTTGTCCACCTATAATACCTAATGACATAAACTCCCAATTTTCTGTTCTTCTCCACCATTCTTGTCTAAACCATGTAGTTTCAGCATAACCTAATGGCACTATCGAGAAAATATCAGTGTATGTATAGTTCGATGATGGCGGAGTTAAAATAGCACCATAAAATGTAAATGTCTGTCCATATTGCGCAGTTTGATTATTCCAATAATATATAATTGAAAGAGGAACAGGCTCGACACCGTGAATAGCACCTTTAAATAATAAACCTTGTGATGTATATGGGGCATATGGTTTAAATACTAGCTGTCTTGTGTGGAAGAGTACTAGGTCTCCTGCCTGTGCGGTGAATGTTCCTGCGTAGGTTACTAATGTTATTGTTAGTATTGTGCATATTGTTGCTAGTGTTATTGTTCTGAGCTTCATTTCAAGTATATTAAATATTTAAAACTTTTATACTTAATGCAACAGTTTTAACATAAAGATGACCCATCTACAAAATTAATCTAATATTTATAACTGTCTTAGCAAGTTTTTAATCAAGACTAGAAACATATTACAACAATATGAACCTAAGAAAAACAATAACAATAATACTAACAGCAACAATACTAGCAATAGCAGTAGTAACTTATGCAGGCACATTCATAGCAGAGAGCGGTAGCCTAGTACTGTTTCATGTTCGTGATGTTTTGCAGTTTATTAATAATAGTTATAGTGATTCTGGTTTTGGTACTGTGTGGTATTATAATATTACTTTTCCTATAACGTTAATATATGTTGGACGTGTTGTGTCTGGTCTCTATGCTTCTTATTATCATTCTTATGGTGCTTTTACCTTTATCTTAGAGGGTGATAGATTCATATTATGGTTCTATGGTACATCTAATAGACCTCGAGAGCCGATTAACAGCTTCTTTGTTCGTCTTGCAGATGATATGGGTCATGGATGTAATGCCTATGTTAGCTCAAGTGTCTTGAAAGAGTTTAACTGGATTATAGGAGTCTTCAATGGAAACGGTGGTAATTTCACTTTAACCGATATTAAGGTTGGTGGCTATGGAGGTTACTCATTTAGGATCGTTCCACTGTATTTTGGTACTGGAATAGCTCCCATACATGGTAAATATATTATTAATATTACGGTAACAGGAATATCCGCTCCCTCGGAAGACTCTGCCTTTGGCATAGGCTTCTATCAAGCAGGAGGATTAAACGCGTATGGATTTGAGATAAAGTTTGGAGTTGGTACGACTGGAAATATTACTCATGTAACTTTATGGAAGCGTTATGATTGGAAGCCTTATTTACTGCAAGCATTTACCTTGTCTAATCCTGTACCAATTATCGGTAAAACTGTGAATATCTTATTGATTTTGGATAGGTATGGTCGAGATAATCTTACCATCATAGTCAAGATTAATGGTCGAGAGGTGGTTTCTACTACCATAAACTTAACTTATTATGACGTACCCGCATCATATTGGGGCTGGGGGGAATTAATAAGTTGGGGTTCTGGTTCAGAATGGTTGTTTAACAAGGTCATATGGCGTACATATCTATCTGGGATGTATGCTGGTATTATAAATGCCTCGACTTGTAGAATATATATTAATGGTACTGATGAAGCATCAGAGTTTGATCCTGTATGGACTAGCTTCATCTGGGAACCTGTACGAGCATGGATAAACCAGTTTGGTACTCAGTTCGCGGTTAGCAACACATGGATAAGAACGTCCCTAGCGATCGTTTATGGAAATAATTATCTAACAGACACAGAAGTTAAAGAAGCCGTAAATCAACACATACTTCCAAGCACTGGACTAAAAATAATTTTTGACCCATCATACCTTAAAAACCAGACCTATTTCTATAATCTAGCTAACTTAAGCAACAACATTAAATCTTTCATATCAACAAAATACTACAAAATAATACCTACAACATACCCATTTGCTTATGTTGTTTCTGGTGTGGAGCCCTCTCAGAAGGATGCTGTGTTGGCGGTTCCTTTTGATACGTGTGTTCATGTTTCTGGTGTTGTGAATGGTAGTTTCTGTGATTTTGGTAGTCCTGATGTGCCGTATAGTACTGCTCTTGTTCCTCCTGGTACGTATAGTTGGTCTGCTTTTCTTGTATGTGCTAATGGTACGACTACGGGCTGTCTGTTCAGTTTTGTTGAAGGTAATGTGAGTATTACTGTCGCGGTCTATGGTCTATATCTGCAGCGGTTATATGGTTCGTATAGTCTGAATAATATTACTGGTCTAGCAGTGTTCGGCAGCTTCTATAGTGATAATGTCTTCCTGCTTAATGGTACTGTTGTGTTTTTACCTATACTGGCTAAGTTGTTGAATATTTCTAGGATTGAGTTGACTAGGTTGAGGAAGGTTGTGTATTTGTCTATTAGTGTTCCTCAGCTGTATCAGGAGTATCTGAAGCCTCCTATATATGTTGCAGTGTATGAGTATATTAATAATACTCCCACGCTTGGTCAGATGGCTATTGCTACTGGATTATATACTGGTCAGCTGCAGGCTCAGGTCGATATTCCATACTACTTCTATGATACTTATGGCTGTGTCGCACTGTTCAGCCCCGCTACTGGTTACCTTGTCAAGTGGTGTGGTGTTTATCTGAGTGATCAGATAGTGCTGTCCCTCCCATCTGGCTCTATGGGTGGTGAGATAACTATTACGACTATTGGTGGTGAGAAGCTGAAGCTTCCTCAGCCTGTTATTCCGCCAGATGTGATGCATGTGCCACCTATCTTCCAGACCTTGGCTAAGGACACGGTCACAGGCATAATAGCTATTGGTGGCATCCTCGCGGTCATTGCATGGGCAATGAGGAGGGATACTGACCCGTTCCTGGCAGGTGCCTTAGCTGCTGGAATAGTAGGCATATTAGGTATAATATTTAAGAACTTTACACTGTTGACGGTTGGTTTCGGAGTCTTTGCTGCACTGCTAGTCTTCAGGATAATGAGGACTAGGTTAGGAATGCCTTATTAATGAGCTTATCCTCTCTCCAGCTTTCTCTAAAACATCTATATTTATCTTATCTAGCTCTATCTCCCATCCACCCCTCTTCTCTCTAATTATCCTATTATTAAATAGCTGTTTAATAGCTAGCCTAACCTTACTATACAGCTCGTCTCTATACCTCCAATATATTGATACTATTAGCCTAATATATCCCATATATGTCCCCCATACTAGAGCTATCGGTCGCTTAGTCAGGTAGGAGAGGTACCACGCCTCTTTCCACCATGCGTGACAGCATGATGGTTCTAGGCTGACTACGACGTCTCTATTAATGATCCTATATTTTCGACCTAGTGACCTACTTATCATTTCTCTATATGATGCTACTTCGCTAGGAGTGAGCTCCTTCTCAACTATTTTTAATGCTAGGCTACCATATATGCCATGTTTCTCAACATCTCTCCTATCTATTTTCAATTTCTCTTCCAGCAGTGCTGTACCATATTTAATAACTATGTCTAGGTCATGACAGTACAGGTACTCTAGGTCATCACTTACTTTCTCTGTAATAGTACTATCGAAGTCAAGTACTGCTCCTGCAAGTGCCCACTCTAATGTAAAGCTGCTACGCGTCTTGAAGAGGTTCATGACTTTTAGACTCATCTCATAGCTTGACCTAGCTACAACATGTATAATATTGCTGCCACTATAGTTCTTATCACTGTGATGATCTATCCATAATACTTTCCTATATTTTGACAATAATCTTAGAAATGTCCTGTCGAGGGGAACATCCAGCACAGTGAGCTCAATATTTTCAGGTTCTGCTGGCGGTTCTGTTAGTCTCCAATAGATGTAGTACCTATCTGACCTATCTATTTTAGAGGTCGTAGAGAAGTTGGAGTAGGGGTAGAAAGAGCCTGGTTCCCTATATAAAGCTATTATTAGTGTAGAGAGACCGTGACCGTCTGGGTCTGCGAGTACTAGTCTCATGATACTGCTAGTTTTAGTATGTCCCTAACCTTTTCATAAAGCTTCCTAAGGTTCTCAACTCTACCACTCTTCACAATCTCCGTCCACAGCGTCCTGAAGTCCTTCCCATCTATCTTAACGGTCTTCAATGTCTCTATCAGCGTTCTCTTCAGCTCTTCTGGATTCTCTACCTTTAGTTCTAGTACTAGTCTACCATTCTTCTCCTTCTTCTCAGCTACCTCATATAGTGCAAGCATTATTACCTGTGCAAGTACTGGGTTAGCAATCTTCTTTCTTGCTCTACTAGCTTCAACATATGTTGAGGGGCTGAACATCTCTTTTCTGAATCCTAACCTATCAGCTAGGTCTAGGGTAGCTTCTACACGTGTCTTAACCTTCTCTATCTGCTCGGTATCTGGGTTAAATATGAAGTTTATCAGGTTCCTAATATATCTCTGCTTGAAGCTTCCAATCATGTTCAGCGGCTCACCATAGTTAAATGCTAGGTGTAGACAGAGCGAGATGTAGTAGTGCCTCATGTCTCTAAGCTCCTGTTCAGATGGCTCGAAGACTCTTCTGAAGACTTCACTGTTAGCTACCTGCTTTACAACAGCTATAGCTGCGGTAGGTATAGAACAGAATAGTACCTGTGTAAATGTCATCCTCTTAGCACCTAGGTTAAGTCTCCTGAATATTTCTAGGTAGATCTGTCCAGCAACCTCTCTCGGAGCGTTGACGCTGACTATTATTACAGGTATTGTAGCTGTGACGAACCTCTTCTTTAGGCTTGATGGTAGGGTCTTGAATCGTTTTCCAGCTATCTCCTCCTGTGATACTCCTACCAGCCTGAGCTCATCATTGTAGAATCTTCTCAATGTTGTAAGCCTCTGAACACCATCAAGCACATATAGTGCACCCTCATATGATGCAAGTATTATAGGTGGTATAGGCAGACCATATATTACCGATTCTATGAATCTTGAAGCTGTGACATCATCCCACACGTAGCTTCTCTGTAGTTCAGGTGATATTCTTATGACATCGTTCTGCAGGTTATCTAGGAGCGCCTGCACCGTGTAAGATGCAGTGTTAGTCCACACCTTATAGTCCTTGAGGTCTACTGTTAACAGTGTTGCAAGTTCCTTAACCAGTTTCTCTAGCACTGTCATGCTGTGTAGCAGAGTATAGATCTACCATATAAACCTAACTTTCAATACAGGTGGAGGTTGAAGTCTTTAACTAAAATTTCACTATAGAACGTTCCAGACTAATTCTAACCTCTTAATTATTGGTCTAACATATCTCCATGCAGATCTAATAATAGCGTGGTAGAGCCTGTCCCAATATCTTTCAATTTCCTTAATAATATCCTCATAGTTTGTCCCCTTGTACTTCTTCTTCAGCTCCTCAAGCTCCTTCTTCACCTCTTCATACCTCTTCTTAATAGTATAGTAGTCTTGAGGCATCTCTGTCGTATAGTACACTTCCTCTTTCTTGACCTTTTTCGTGGTTTTAACATTCTTTTCTAGATGATGTAGCCATTTTTGCAATATATCATAGAGCCATGATGCTAGGTTTGACCTAGCGTCAGCCCATGTGTAGCCTGTTATTACTGTTCTAAATGTTCCAAAGCCTGGAATAGTTATCGTAACGTGATAGCCAAGATCTCCTAGTCCGTGGAAGAAGCCGCTCCAGTGATATTCTATTCCTAGCTCTCTCAGTGGTGCAAGCACGTCCTCTACGCACCAGGGCGGGCTGCCGCTCCAGTCAGAGTACTTGTTTATTAGCTGTTTAAGTTTCTTCAGCTTCTTTTCAATGTCCTGATTCTCGACTGTGACGGTAACATAATACGTCTTCACGTGTCTTACTCTGATCGGTTTAAACTTCTTGAGCTCCTGCTCATACTGTTGTTCCTTCTCTTCTAGCTCCTCTATCTCCTGCTTATATTTTTCTACATATTCCTTCTTTATCTTCTCCTCTATCTCTTGTTTAAGCTGGGTCAGAATGTTTTTTAGTTTCTCAACAGCTTCTTTAGGATTGTGAGCGATCTCGCTCTCAGCTATCGCAAGCTTATTATAGATATCTTGGAAATATGGTCGATATTTCTGCGGTATCTGGTTAAGTATCTTACGTATCTGTGAGGCAAGCTCTTCAGCCTCTATCCTGTAGCCTGCTACTATGGGTAGTCTTGCCTCCCATTTACCGAACAGTAGTAAGCTACGTATAATATCTCTACGATATTTAGGAGGCAGCCTATGTAGGAGCTTGTAGAGCTCATGTATATATACGCTAGCCTTCTTGAAGCCTGGAGCAAAATGAAGCTGAGATAGCTTCTTAAGCTCTTCAACAAGCTCTGACGAGCTTGCTAGAGAGGACATCTAGGATCTGATTATTTACAAGGTTTAAATCTTTATGATTGAAATAGAGTATTAATATAATTCTTCACCTCTTGGAAGAGGTGTAAAGTTCAGTACCATGTTCGGCAGTACACTATATATCCATGGTGCTGTTTCACCATGTAGGTACATGTACATTGCTGCCCACTTCTTAGCATAGTCTATGACCTTGTTTCTATACCTCTCCCAGTCTGCCTCGCTTATAAAAGTTACATAGTGCCAGCCAGGCTTATATATGTAGACTGCGTCGAACCTTACTTGACCAGTCGCCTTATTAATGATTGCATGTGCCTGTATCACTCCGTTTCCAATGGGCACAACTATCCAGCCCTCTAGATATCCGTTTGGAGTCTCCTTGAACACGGGCTCACTATATTTCTTACCGTTGAACTGTACCGTCATCTTGTTCTTCTGCAGGTCAACATATACATAATTGTTATTGTAGTTCCATGATGTGAACTTTACGGCAACACCATACGTGTTGTATAGCGCCTGCCAGGACAGTTTATATACATAGTTCTGTAGATACTGTTTAAGCTTCTCCTTCAGCTCGTCTGGAGTACCTTGAAATTTTCCAGAGCCCCAATCGACTGTACACTTTTTCTGGAAGTATGGAGAGTAGTACCATATTGTGTAACTGTAATCAACCTCATTCTTATCAGGATAGTATGTATATTCAACATTCATAGTGTAAGGCACCATTCTTGGCTGCGTATTGAGCCCTACTGCATGATCCACGCTTTCATAGTATGCGACGCCAGTCACGACCAATGTAAAGGAGCCATGTATAGCAGATGGTCTAGGATGAGTAGTAGGCTTCGGCTGAGTTGGCTGCGTAGGCTGCTGAGGTTGGGTAGGCTGAGTATGTGTTGTATGAGTACTCGTCGTAGTGCCCCCATGCTCAGTGCCTCCTCCCCCACCCTCTTTTGGCGGGGTCTGGGTCTGAGTTGGCTTCTGCGGTTGCGTTGGTTTCTGTGGAGGCTGTACCTGTGTTGGACTGTATGTGTAGAAGTTGCTCATAAATGTTGCATATTCTATCTTTAAGAGAGCAAGCTTCTTCAAGTACTCGCTCTCCTTGCCCTCAGCAAGCAGTTTAAGTACATCTGCAAGCGACTGCACCCAAGCTTTCAATCTCTCCCCTAGTAGAGGAGTAAGATACTTACTATACTGTTGTAGAAGGTTCATAGCATTATGTAGAAAACCTTGCACAGCCAACTCAGCATCAGTAGGACTCCCAGCACTAAGAATCAGGTTAAGAGCAGTATTATAGTACTGATTTATATTATAAGTAATCTCATTCAACACAGCTTGAATATTAACCTGAGGCTGACTCTGCGAGCCAGGAGACTGAGCAGGAAAAGGCATATGTGGCGGATACTCCTGTGGAGCAGTGTAGAATCCCTCCAATATAAAGCCAGCAAGGCTCACAAGAAGAAGAGAAGAGAAATAGAATAAAAACGTTTTACAACAGAGAAAAATAATAACTAGATAAATAATAACAGAAGAAACTTAAGAAACATACAAAAAACATATTTCATCCCCATACAGGGTCAATTGAGCTACATAGATAATTAGATGGATTTAGACAGTAGAGAGAAGTGTTAAGAGAAATAGGACTGCATAGATCATCCCCATACGGGTCTCTTATTGTAGTTCCAAAAGCATTAGTATAAATATAGTTACTAATAGTGACGTAAAGATGTGTGCTGTGATAATTCATCCCCCCTACGTAGGGGTCGTTCTTATTTAATGTTAACAGAAATAGAAAAAAGGGCAAAAAATGCAGTTTCATGAAAAAAATCAACAGGTATCTTATACCTCATCCCCATATGGGTCAGTAGCTAGGTAGTTATTGGCCGTATCTCTACTATCTCAGCCTGCCCAAATCCAATATTTCGCCATCCTCCAATTATTATTGTCTTGCCCTTAAGCTCTATAAGTTTTCTCAATACCTCTTCATCCTCTGTCTCACAGAGACAATATATTTCTGATCCTGGCAGTATTACTTCGACAGTGACTAAAGTAGATTGTCCTTGCGGTGTTGTTACGCGGCGTACATATACAGAGATGTTATCCTCAGCGGTGCATGCGGATATTACGCGTAGTAGCGATGATTTTGCACCGAGTCTCGCTGCACCAGTTAACGCTCCCTTGATAGAAGGCAGTAATGTTGGTTCTATTTTCTTATGCAGCTCACAATACTGTCTTAGAAAAACTCCATCTATGTGCTGTACTATTTTTTCACCATATTTCTCAGTTAAGTTATATTTAGTAACTATATATTTTATTAGTGGTTTACTGTTGAATGGTGCTTTTATATGTGTTCTAGCTATTAGCTTTATTATTAGTCTTTTTGTTGTTAGAGAGTTTGGGGTTATGTTTCTTGTTTTCATCTTGTTTAAAGTTGTTTAAAGGATTTTTAAGTTTTTCCTTCTCGGGAAGTTAGATTAGGTTCCACTCTATCCTAATGCGTTTCAATACTGGGGCTATATACCTCCTAGCTAGGCGTAGGAGTCTTCTTTGAAAGGTGTTGAACCATGTGTTCATGTTTTTGCGTAGGTTCTCTATCTTTGCTTCTTCTGATACATTCTGTTGAGGAACTATTTTCTCTATATTCTTAGTAAGTAATTTATAGAAGAATCCTAGTCCTGAACATGTTACGGACTTGGTTGGATGGTATGTGAAGAAGACTACTATAGGTATCCACTTACCATTGCTATACATTAGTATTGCTATTCCACTGTTATCATATCCATATTTTCCAGATGCAGAGAAGGGTCTGACAACTCCAGCATATTTAAACACATGTATTATTATTGCTTTAAAATTGTTAAGTCCTACCTCTCTTAGCGCCTTATTAAATAGTTCAGCTATTGTTGTCTCATAGTTCCATGTGTTATTATAGTTAAATATTAACTGTGCTGCTACTCTAGGGAACTGTAGAAGTTTCTCATATACTTCCTTACTTAAAGTTGGAACACTATGGGGAATACCTACTTCTACTATTCCCTCATCTTCGTAGGCGGTCATCTGTGTAGGTTTAAGCTTGATTTTCACGTTCTCCTGTTC
The DNA here is from genome assembly GCA_013153895.1 of Thermoproteota archaeon. Classification (GTDB taxonomy): domain Archaea; phylum Thermoproteota; class Thermoprotei; order Thermoproteales; family Thermocladiaceae; genus JAADER01. The sequence goes on from JAADDN010000042.1 coordinate 9,442, forward strand.
CTGCTTTTTCAACTTCTGTAACTGTTGACCAAGCTTTTCTTCTACTTCTTCTTTAAGTTCTTTTAGAAGATTTTCTAATTTATTAATAATATCGTTAGGGTGCTTATATATTTCTCCTTCTAGTACCGCTAGTTTGTTATAAATATCTTGAAAGTATGGTCTAACATTTTCAGGTAAGCTGTTTAAAATATTTTTAATCTCTTGTACAAGCTTCTCAGCTTCCAGCTTATATCCTGATACTGTAGCCAGCTCTCCAGCCCATTTACCTGTTAGTAGGAGCTCTCGTATTATGTTCTTTCTCAAGTGTGGAGGAACCTTCCTAAGTAGATGTCTAAGATGGTTTATGAAAAATGATGCCTTCTTGAAGCCAGCAATGTAGTGTATGTGTGATAGCTCTTCAAGCTCCTGAACAACTTCACTACTACAGAGAGCCATATTCATCTACCTTCTTTTCACCATATTTAAAAGTTGTATATTGAAGCTATCAGTAATATATTAAATAACTCTTCAGGTTCTTTAAATAATCTACTAACAGATCTATATAGCTATCAAAAACTTTGCATAGTGATTTGAAGGAGATGTTTCTCAGTGTTTCTGGATTGAGCGGTTCGACCATTATTATTATATCTTCTAGAGGTCTAACAACTGTCTTACCTTTCCTCTCTATAGATAATAGTCTCCTGTTTAAATATATCGTTAATGGGTTTGTCAATAATACGTATGTGTTTAATGTTGGTGGTTCAAGTCTTGTAATGTAGTGAGCCTCTTTTACTGGTAGATTCTTTCTATATGTTTCCAATATTTTTCTAGCAGCTTTCTCCAATATTATACTAGGCTCAACATGTTCCTTCTCAACATATAGTGGTCGCCTATGTTCTAGCTCTAACATGTTAGCTATATAGAATATTGGGCTCTCTGCCACATAGCTCTCCAATATTTTAGGTATCTGCTTCTCCAAGACGAAGAATATTGGCGGTATCGTGCTAGTCATAACGATCTTAGACGGGTAGAACTCTTCTCCTAGCACTGCTATAGGGTACTCCAACACGTCTAGATACTTGCCATAACTAGACCAGAAGAATGACATAGGTAAAATGGTTCATACCCCCTATTTCATCTTCCTCATCTAGATACAGTTATCATCCTATCAATGTTGTAGTGCTCTCCATGCAGCCTGGCTCTCCATTTCCTGTAACGATTGTCTAAATGTTTTTAGACCCCTCTTAATGAGGTGATACGGCCCTCTTGGGCTGATATATATGTAGTACATTCCTGCTAGTATTGCCTGTCCAGTACTGTAGTCCACATGTTGTAATAGTCTTTTTCCTGCTTTTGTTTCTGCTAGTTTCCAGCTTGTTGAGAATACTTTGGGCAGCATCTGCCCCGTATAGTATAATGCAAGGTCTAGCCCAGATATTCCATATAGGTTGTAGAATAGGGTTAATGTCCTATGCCAGAGCTCGTATAGTGTTCTAGCATATCTGTTCTCTGCTGCCTGGTTGAACCTGTCTTTCAAATATAGAAATGGGTTATATAGGAAGTATTCTACTGCTCCTTCCCTAAGAAGCTCGCTTCCTAGTACTCCACCGTACGTGTTTATTAGGTTGAAGAGAGGAGTATTCTCTAGATACTGTAATGATACTCCACGCATTAATTGCCTATTCAGATAGTGTATGCCCCTATTTAACTGGGGATACAGGTATCTAGGGAGGAACCACCTGTTGAATTTGACTAGGCTTCTACATACTTCTTCCACTCTTGATCTAGGGAAACGTTCTATTAAGTAATCATAGAACGTATATATCTTCTCCACAATGAGAACACTCATCTATCAGTTTTAAACTGCTCATCTCTCTAGAAGACACCATCTAACACATACTCGACCATATATTGGTATAACTATTCTAAAAATATGACTCAACAATACGTTTATAGTAAGTTGCGGGAGTACATATTATCTCCTATATACGTAGGCTATATATATTGCTAGTACTAGTAGAAGTACTATTACTAATGCTGTTGGTAGCCATGCTAGATCCATGTTTACTGTGGATGATACTGGTGGTGTTGGTAGAAGCTCGACGTAGTATTTTCCAGGGTTTATGATTATTTCTCTGCTGCAGACTACTACTGACTGGTTTATTTTCATGTTTAGTGGTACAATGCTGATACATGTTCCTGGTTCTACGATTAGTACTGCTTTTCCCTGTTTTCCAGTGTTTAGCACGGTCATTAGTAGGCTTGTTCCTGTGTGATATATTATGTAGGTCATACCTGACTTGAACTCATATACTTGATGTAACACCATGCTTTCTTCTGCGCTTGTGAACGACATTATGTGGTATGTTAATGAGTATATGTTGCTCATGAGCCAGAAATATATTACTAAGAATCCTACCAGTATTACGAAGAGTATTACTGCGAAGAGCAGCTTCATGGTAGGTATGTTGAGTCTGGTATTAATAGTGGTTGCTCTCTAACTCCTCTATGAGACTGGTAATTGGGGATGTACCACTACTTGTAAAACTATCAGATAGGTTAGAGATAGATCATGTGTTGAATCCTTTTACACCATCAAACTATAGGCGAGTTAAGGTTGTTAGTGGTAATAGAATGATTGAGGAGCTTGGAAAGTCTCTTCTAACAGTTGGTACAAACTTCGCTGTTCAGTTGCTAGAACTAGAGGGTGCTGAGCTAGCTAATTATCTTTCCAATCTTGTTCTAAATATTTTAAATACTGTTAACGCTCTATCAGATATTGACCTAACCATACTAGACATGTTATCGCTGTTTCTCCTAGATCATGTTGATCAGCTTAGAAAGATTGAGATCGTGCTCATGTTGGTGCCTGATACGCCAGTACCAGCATATAGAGGCATGCTAGGACTAGTGAAGACTGTACTGAGGAAGGAGGCTATTATTGATGATGAAGCTATTAATCTCTATGTCAAGTTCAATATTAGGAGCATTCTTGACCTCATAGAGCGGGCAGGTATTATTGATAAGGTTAAACAGTTTAGCAATGTTAAGCTTGTCTACTCACTCGATGAGGCTGTCCGCTTCCTAGAGAAGAGAACTTGAAAAGTCTTCAAGAGCATGATCTAACATGGGTAGGCTAGCTAGTGCTCAGAGGAGCGTGAAGACTGGAGATGAGAGCTCTACTTCACATATAAATGTTCCTTCTAGAGTAATGGCAGTCATAGGAAACAACCCATTTCTCTCTAATGTAGAAGAGAAGTATAGAGGAAACGTTGCTAGAGGACTAGCATATTTTAACTATTATGGAGGTAAAGTATATGGTGAAAACTATCTCTCTGCATTCCGTAGATGTCTAGGGCTAGCTCTTCTGAATCTAGCGAATCTAGTAAATAGTATGTATGGTATAAACTATGAGCAGCTTCTGAAGAGGAAGAACCTGAGAGAGACGTTAAGTGAACTGTATTCGGGTTCTAGAGAAGCAATGTTTAGACTAGTTCGCTATAATCCATTCCTCTATGAGGCACATAGGGAGGGCAATGAGCTGTATATTGATTTTAGTGGTAAAGCAGGCTCACCATATAGTGAAGAGGCGTGGAAACTTTTCAACTCAACTGTAGGTTATGTACGCAATCTAGGTGTTAGAGGTGGTGGAGAATTCTTCTACAGGATCTTCCCCTATTTAACGTTTTCTCTATACACGTTCGTGCCACGTTACGCATATGCAAAAGCAATGAACTATCTATGGGAGAAGGAGAGTCAGTTCCCATCGGGAGTAGTATACTTGATGGGTGTTGGTGCGTATGGTGCCTCTGTTCCATATAGTGCATATTATTCTGAGATGAGTAAGAGGTTAGGTAAACTGTGGCGGGAGATTCAGAGTAGTCTCTAACCTATTGTTGATAATACTTTTACGAATGCTGTTCTAAGTTTCTTGAGGAGAGTCTTCTTCTCTTCCATGTTTTCTATCTTATATACATAGTCTAGAATCTTATCATATATATGTACTAGACTGTTTATCAGCTTCTCTTTGTCTCTGAGCTCGCTGTAGAGGGCGTTTGCTAGTGATGTAAGTAGCAGTTCTAGATCTAGCTCATCTAGCTTGCCTTCTCGTATTAATTGCACTAGTTTGCTAATGTTTTCTGGTGTTAACTTGTTTGCAAGGTAGTAGCCTAGTTCTAGTAGCATTCTGCTACGTATTATTGGTTCTATTCCCTTAGCTTCAGCGTTTCTCAACGTTTCTAACCATTTTGATGGTTCTTCCAGTATTTCCTCTGGCTTAGGCACCTCGTGTTCCACGTAGAGTCTAAGTCTCTCTATGTCTGTCGGTGCTAGAAGACCCTTAGCTATTCCTAGACCTATCCTATATATTACAGGTATCTTCTCTTCTGGTGGAAGGTTCAGCGCATAGTAGTAATCTGCTAGTGTAAGTAGCCAGCGTACTAGTCCTGCAGGGGTTGTAAATGGTGTTGACTGTTCTGCAGCAATCATCATCTGTTCCGTAGGTGATATTGTTCTTCCGCTAGCTGTTACAGCTCTATAGAGCAGGTACAGCTCGAATGGTAGCTCCCTGCCAGTCTCCTTGTAGTATTTTACTGCGGCATAGTTCCATACTTGTTCTGGTGTTGGTACTGTCACCTCTATTATGAATCCTCTCCTATATGTTGGTATTGGTGCCCTACGTACAGCCTCATTATATTCAGGCGGATTCCATATCAATATTAGACGAGTGAGAGGATTAAGCTGCTGTGACTGCCATGTTCTCTGTCCTGTCAGCGCCATAATGTACTGCTCAACGAACTCTGGAAAAGCCTGCAACGCCTCGTCTATGACTAGGAACCCTATTGGTAGCTTCTCTACTAGTTTACTAATTATGTTTCTGCTAGCTGGCTCACCATAGAGTAGAGACATCTCGAGCTCTCTCAGGTTCCCCCCACGCGTAGAGTATTCCTCTTCAAGTTCCTGTAATGCCTCTCGTATTGCTTCTCTAGGTGGTACATGTATAGCGATCTCTGGTGGCAGTATCCATGATTGTACAATGTTTCTAGCTTCTGCAAGCTCTCTAGCTGGCACATGTGTGAGTATTGGTAGTGCATAGTATTCACGGGTTATCTGTCCTCCAGTAATGTAGCTGTATAGTACATATTTCTGAGGGTTCTTATACACCTCATTGTAAAGTTCCTCGAAGTCTCTTAGATTTCTAACATATTGTCTAACATCTATTAGTTCCCTATCTAGGAGCTCTGCTAGTCTTATCGGTATCCTAACGAGGCTGCTTGTCTTTCCTCCTCCAGGGGGGCCGACAATGTATGTTGGTACTAGTGGTGGTACTGCTGCTAGTACTATCGCTAGCTCGTCAGGTGTTACTGTTAGTCTGTTCTGCTCGCTTGCTCTCCATAATAGGTCTGCTAGTAGCTTAGCTGTTCTTGGTGTTAAGTTCCTGTTCATGTACCAGAAGCTTAATAATTCGTCAAGAATGTCGCTCAGCTGTTCTTCTCTTGTTGTTATGTATTGAGCTATCTGTTCACTCTTAGTTAGCGGCTGCACTTGTTCCTCAACCTCGCTCCTTCTTCTATATTGTAGAGGCACATGTATTAGATCCTCAATCTATTTTAAAAGGTGTTACCGCTATAATAAATATGTCATTGATAGGTAAAGAAGCAGGAGAAGTACAGGAGGAGATTAATGAGAACAATATCATGCTAGAGGTATTGAAGGACGAGATAGAGAGAACGATCAGGAAGCTCTCAGCACTATGGAGCGGAGTGCTAGATGTCTTCGGTAATATACCTGTGCGATTCAGTGAGGAGGAGCAGGCTCCTGGATGGACGGAGGGCGAGGCAATATATATTAATCCTAGCATGATCACTGCCATAACTTACCCATTTACTGGAAAATACAATTATAATCCTATTATTGAAGCGTTGAGACATGCCGAGCTTGTTAAGGCTCTGGAGAAGGGGGCACAGCCTACTGTGGTGCCTAGGGAGGAGTTTTATAGAGATATTATTGAAGTTGTAGGTCGTCTAAAGATTGATAATAGGAATGCTGTACCTCTTGCGGTAGGTAATAGTCTCCATGCTTTTTCTTCACTGTTATGTACATATTACCCATCTATATGTGAGGAGCTGAGTAAGATTGCTTCTTCAGGTAACGTCGAGTCGTGGTTTAGGACTCTCGTGTTAGGTTCGGTTCCTACTGTGCTGCTTCACGAGCTGTTTCATATATTATATGCTCATCCTGAGAGACTTAGGAGTCTTCTAGAGCTGTTAGAGAACAGGTATGGGAAGCTTGCTGCCGCTGTTGGTAAGGCTGTTGCTAATCGTGCAGCAGATGTCGTGGTTAATGCTGATGCTCTCCTATCTCTGCTGAGTCTAGCAGAGCTTGGGGGTATAATATCTCCTTACCGTTACCTCAGTGTTCTACTTACATATCTTCCTAATCTGATAGTTGCGTTTCCTTTTGATATAAATGCAGCATTTAATCTAGCTAGTAGGATATTAATGGAGAAGGATCTATCTAAGCTGCTTCCTCTAGCTGAGAACATTGTTGCTAAGAGTGGTGAGGAGGCGGTGAGAGCGTTTAATGAGGAGCCGACAGTTGAGGGAAAGCTTCTAATTGCGTTAGTATGTCTAGTTCTTGGCTTACCGTTTAGGGAGGTCAAGCGGGAGGTGTCTAGACGGTTGAGTCTTATTGTAGGTGATAGAGAGTCTCTAATAAAGGCAGTGAGGAGACTAGTATCTTCTAGCTCAGTTGCTAAGCTAGGTGTTGAACCTGTGGCTAAGAGGATAGTTGCTGCAATAATGTATCTCTTACCTCGAGCTGAAGAGCCTGCTAGAGGGTTCCTGAAGAAGCTTCTCAGTTGTGAGCACATTCATGTTAAGCCTGGCAGGAAAGGTGGAAGAGCGAGACCTGGGTCGAGACAGCTGCCTGGTCTTAGAGGTGCTGCTAGTATTGGTACTGGACTGATGACGAGAGAGGCGGAGAGGGCTGAGAAGGCGGTGCTTGACTGGCGTAGGCTTCTAGCTGCAATATTATCAACATATATGGGTCATGGATATAGGAGGAGCACGTACGCTAAGCCAAGCATCGTGCCAGGTCTACCAGGCACGTATAGCTTACGGGGCTGTCTATGGACGCTGCTTGACGTGTCTGGCTCAATAAGTGAGAAGGAGCTTGGAAGGTTCCTAGCTGAGCTAGAGAGGATCCTCCGCACGATACCTGAGATAGAGAAGTTGAAGGTAGTCGAATGGAGCGCTGACGCGGTCGGGCCAATCATAGTTCGTTCCCCTAGTGAGGTCAGGAGGCTGGAGATAAAGTCGAGCTGGGCGACAGCGATAAGACCCGCACTGAGACTAGTGTTAAAGCATTGTAAGCCTAGTACCGAGGGCATAATAATATTCACCGATAGCATGATAAGTGATGTAGAAGAGAACGAGACTAGGAGGCTCATGGAGGAGATCTCTAAACGGTTGAGCCCGAAGATATGGATCACTATTGCAGAGGAGCCTCCAGAATATGTTAGGAGACTTGGATGGCAGGTGCTGTATTACAAGATTGAGTGACTGTTTTATCAGCTAGACAATATTTAAGATCTACCTAGGAACCTTAACCCTATGGTAAACATAATATTTCACGCTGACCCAACGGAGCAGGTAGCGTCACTCTTCGGCAATAGTGGAACAGTATATTTCCTCACAGTAAACGTCAATGGTGTAACGCTGGGCATAGTAAGCGATCCTGCAAACGGGCTGATTGGGGTACAGATGGGTGATACTAATCCAGTCTTCCTCATGAATCCAGACCTAGCCTATGCAGTGGCAGCAATTGTCAGCAGGCTTGAACAGTTGAATAAGAAGGCTGCAGATGCAGTATCAGGAATAACAGGCGAACTTGTTAGTTTACTTACATCGCTTGCAGCTCAGGTAGCTGCAAGAGAGGACAGAGTTGCAGCCCTCCTAGAGGCGGCTGCCTCTGGCAACGTGAGGCCCATAGCATGGAGCAGAGCATCAATGCAGGTCTCAATACCAGTAAACTATTCACCACCATCAATTACTCTACCACCAAGAGAACCAGTAGGCAAAAGAATAATCGTACTGGAAGAAAAGAAGAACCAGGAAAATCAAGGACAGGAACAGAGCTGAAACTTTACACATCTCTTACCAATATACACATCACCACAATCTCTCAAGAACATTTTCAGATTTAAATTACATAGCTTTCCTCGTCTAGAAATGAAGAAGAGTTCAACCTCTGCCTCTATGAGAGGTGTAAACTTCCTTCGCTCAAAGTAGGGCACATCTACTATAAAAACTATTAAACGCTTACTTACTCTAACACTTCTAGGATCCATGTAAAATGAAGTTGACGGCAACATTCCTAGACTAAGTAGGTTCAAGCTTCTAATCGACACACACTTAATGTTATCATTATGATAAACAGCAATTACTATCCTAGATACCTTTCTTTCACTATCCTTCTCACACCTCATATAGACGACGAATTGTAGAGGAGATACTAAGAGGTATAATGCCGCAGTTGGGAACAGTATTAAATTATGTTCTAGCACGGCGTCAATGGCTACGAGAAAGAAAGGTAAATCAAATATTAGCGACTCATGAAGGGACAGTGGAATCATGCTTATGAATGCTATTATGATGGGTAATAGAACATATGTAGAGATTCTGCTGCTTACAGTGTAGTAAATGCTTGCGAGCTCTATCTCAGGAGGCTGATGCAGCACGTTTAGTTTCCTGTATAGTGCTAGGTAGGTAACATCTACACATGTTATTGCTGTTATGAAAGAGAGTGATAATGCTAGACTTATCACAGCCTCATTTAAGTAGAAGAGTGGGGAAAGAATAGAAAGGGCTATAATGATAAAGTGGATTAGTTTATGTAGGTTATTTCTATTCATGATCAAGAATTTATTTTCTCTTCTTCTTTAAAAACTTTTTCTTAAAAACTTGAACAGTTTACATAGCAGACTACTGCATCTACGAGCTGTCTAATGACCTCGTCAAAGAATGTTATTCTTCTCCTAGCAGTCTCTTCTACCACTTTTATTATAGTTTCACATTTATCATCGTCTGTGGGTACGAGCAGAGTCTGCTCGTTAAGTTCATCTTTATTAATATAGATGACTCGTATAAGCTTGCTCTTGATCAGGTTCTCAATATAGTGATAGATCTCATCCTTGTTCTTAAATATCTGTACCTGCTCTAGTACGAGCTTGATGATGTCATGTATCATTGGTGTTCTACTGCTCTTGTAGAGTCTACAGATGATATAGTAGAGTACTGTCCACATGTTAGCTCACTGTTAAATTTATTCTTGCCCAGTTCCTCAGCTCTGGGTGAGGTTCTATAGTGTAGACGTAGATTAATGTGGTGAAGTAGTTTTCTACTTCTTTAAACAGGTTTGGGTCATCGTTGTTCCATATCCCATCGCTCAGTAGGATGAGCACATTCCTTGTTTTTGGGCTTGTCCTAGCTAGCTCTATGGCTTTCCTTAGGGCATCATCTATTATTGTCCCGCCACCTACATCGCTGGCGGCTTCACGTAGCTTATCCATTACTGTGTCAGGATTATCTATGTTGATGACCTTCTTCACCTTGCTGCTCCACGTTATTAGGATTATTCTTGATTTTACTGTTCGTGCTATAATTGCTACTTCTGTAAAGAACTGTTCAAGCAGGTTAGGTTCTGACAATATGCTTCCAGAGACATCTACTAGACAGTAAATGTTGACAATTGTTGGTGCAAGATATCTCTTTCCTGGTAGATCATCAAGCTTCTTGTTAGGACGTCTCCATGTTGATATTATCTTTCCATGTAGTGCAAGCTCTAGCTGTCTCTTGATGAGTGATCTCCAATCTATTCTAGGTTCTAGCAACCTCTCAAATGTTTTACATAGGGACTCTACTCCCCTACCAGCAGCCTTATATAGTGACAGTAGCTGCATGGTCTCTCCTAATGCTTTCACCATATCGTTAACGTTTGACTCGGTAACATTGGTATTCCCTGTTCCCCTAGCTTGTTCAGTCTGTTGAGTATTAGCTGTAACGTTCATGATAGTTGAGCCAGATTGCTCGCTCATTGTTTTTCCTCTCGATGCTACTTGTCTAGCCTCTCTTGGAGGTGCATCAACTACGTCACGTATAATATCTATGTTCTTCATCTTGCCGTGTCTTGCCTTTCTCAGTAGTAGGAAGTATAGTTCATCTGCGCTCATCTTTATGAATCGTTCATAGGGTATATCGATGTTGAACATGTTCTGAAGAATATAGTAACATACTAGTGGAAATGGTGGTCTAATCTTGTCTAGCAGCTTTATTCCTCTTCCTTCTGCTTCTCTTATTGCTTGTAGGATCATCTCGTTTACTATAGCATCAGCAGCAACATTGTATAGGTATGGATTACTGTATTTTCTTCCGCGTGTACCGTGCTGCAGTGCTAGGTGAAGCGTCTCGTGTAGAAGTATGAATGCTTTCTCCCCCTTGCTGAGTCTTTTCCACCAGTTCACGTTTATGATTACCTTATCCACCTGTTCTACTACTGTAGCAGTGAAGTTTCTAGCCTTGATGAAGATTGGGTTCACCCGTCTAACGAGAGGGGATAAGTATGGGAATAATGTTATTACTAGGTCTCTAAGCTTTTCAAACTCCTCATAAGGATCGTATCGTCTAAGTAGCATGTTACTCTAGCTCGCTCATCTTCTCTTCAAGCTTATCTAACAGTCTTTTTACCTCTGGTAGAGACGTGCTTAGCTTCTTGATGAACCTAACCTTGACATCTTCAGGAACTATCTGCAGCAAGGTTAGACCTATCTCTTCACTATCATTGAACACATATTTAAGTAGTCTAGTAAGTCTCTTCCACTCATCATTCTTATTACTTCTCAACGCCTCTTCTATCCTCCTAGCAACGTCCTGTAACATGTCTAGCTTAACGTCTAGTGGAAGCTCTAGCCACTTCTCTGGGTTAGTTAATAAGTCATCTATTGTAGGTACATTATGTATTATATACTGTGCTATTATGGGGCCAAGCTTCTTGCCTATCGTTCCTATACATATTAGCTCTATCTCCTCTTTACTATATCTTGATAGTGGATTGTTCCCAAGTAAGAGTGCAAGTTTAGTCCATGATCTAGGTGTTGGAAAGTTTTCCAGCGTCTCAACATCGTCTGGTGGAACATATAGGTGTTCTGGACGAGACTTAAGGTAGTAGTATATTGTTCTGCACCACCTATCTCCATATTTCTCCTCCATGTACTGTCTCCATTCTTCTACTGTTGGTACCTTGATGTATAGTATACATGTTCTATTTATTAATGGTGCTGGCAGTTTCCTAACTATTGAGCTGTCCTCTCTCCTATTTCCAGCAGCGATCACTAGCACGTTTCTGCTAAGTTTGACATATCCTAGATATCTGTCCCATAGTACTCTATATGCTGCTGCTAGAAGATCCTCACGCTGCACGTTCGTTAGCTCGTCTAGGAACAGGATTCCAGCTGCCTCAGATAGTACTAGTCCCCAGGTCAATGGTTTAAACATTATTGCGTTACGTCCTGCCTCTCTAGGTATGCCCGTGAGCTCTCCAGGGTCGTGAAGAGATAATCTTATGTCTATATAAACGAAGTATCTATCTGGCTCGCTCATGATCTTGTCAAAGAGCTTGTCATCGTAAACGATGAACTCTTTATTAAGCTTCTCAGCAAGCTCCCTGCCAAGTTCCATGACTGACTCAGACTTACCTATCCCAGGAGGGCCAATCAGTATGAATGTTGGGGGTTCTAGTTGCCTCTCTATGAAGTGTAGGTACGTTTTCATTATTAGTTCACGTGCCTGTGAGGGAGTGCACTCCATGTCTTGATAGCTAGGTTAGGTAACTAATAAATATTTTCTAAAATGTAGCATCCCTATGAAACTGATCGTTAAGCTAGTTGGAACAGTTAGAACTCCAGTACCTAAGGGGGGCACAGAACTGCTTCTTCAAGCAATGAAGGATCTGGCAGCTCTATCCAAAATACATGAGGTAGTTAAGATAGAGAAGTTAACTATTATTGATGAGGATGGTGCTACCTGTCTAGAAGAGGATGAAGCTGTTAATCATTTATCAACCTTTTTCAAGCTTCTAAGCACGAGCGGTGAACGTTATCCTAAGGTAATAACTAGACTACTATTAGAATCAGGTAAAGATACGTTAACAATCACATATTACTCAAGGTTCGACCTATACGTTCTATCTTGTAGAAGCTTCCTAGATATGGATTCTAGGATAGAGAAGCTAGCTAGTAAAGTTAGGAAATGGTTGAAGCATCATGATCAGGTTAGGTTATTATATATTCTTAGAACAGTTGATAGAGAAGTTAAACATGGTGTACAGGTTCACGAGACAGGACTTAGATAATTTTAAACTTGCATATTACATGTATAGGTTAAGGAGGCTATCCTGCTTCTTCACAATATTGAGCAGGTACTTACAGTCAGCTGAGGACTTAGCAAGCTGCGCTAAATATGTTAGAGATGTGTTAGAACCATGCACACTGGTGGATGCTAGATCTAGACTCTTCAACTGGTTAATAATTATCTGCTCAACAGTGATTGGGCTGTTAGAACTATCATGTATCAATATCTTAAAGAATAGTGGTTTCATGTTTGTTTTCAGCTGTTTCCTATGTTTTTTACCGTTCCTCTATGCTGTAGGCATCGTTCTATGTTCTAGACTGGAAACATCATTACGCGAGTATGTGCTCTATAGTCTAGCTCTTTCACTACTATATATGCTGGGTAGAGTAAATATCTCCACCATGTTTGTTATATTGATTAGTGGTGTCGTATATCTAATTATTTTACGTATCTATTATCTAGGTAAGAGATGGTTCATAATTGCTAGGATGATCCTAGTAGTAGGAAGAGAGTCAGGCGAAGATAAATCTATTAATGAACTTCCTAGTCTAGAAGTGTTAAATGAGTGTGAACAGGTTGAGAAAGTTGAAGAGGAGATGGAACATCTATCTTGCAGCGATAGCTGTATTGACGATGCTGGTCTTGATTAGTTCTGGAACAGTTTATACCGTTAACATTGTTGTACTGTTCGATAATTGGCTGCTTAAGCATTACCCGTCTGTCTATGCTGGTCTACTGCTTGCCTCATCAACAGCAGCATTATATTTTCTCTATAATCTTCTTGGGAGAAACCTGTTCAATCTAGATCTAAGGTGGGCACCATACTTGTCTATTAGCTTAACTGTGCAGTCTCTCTTAGAACTTTACCCATTGAACTATCTATTTGCATCTAGCATATATGATACAGTGATTGGCGTATTAGTGCTACCTGTTGTAGATGTTCTAAATCTACTGCTCATGTTTATATTATGTCTAGTACTTCAAGCAGTATGAGCAGGATTGATATAGTAAAACTCACCATTATTAGCATGATCTTATCTTCAATGGCTGGGCTAGCTAGTATCGTATTCCATATTTATCCTCTAGCTGTGGCGTTTAATGTTACGACTTTTACCTTATTAACAGTTAACTTCTTCATACTTCTAAAACTATTAGTAATATATGCATATAAACGCGATCTAGGCGAGGAGGAGAAGAGAAAGATAGAGCAGTTAATAGAGAAGCTGTTCATAAGCATGTTAATAGTATTAATATTAACTCTAGTAGAAGTGAACATTAATGTTAGCGGATTGAGACATTATCTAGATGTGGTTAATCACACGTTGTTTCCTAGTATTCGATCACTGTGAATACTCCTAGCTCTCTGATCCATGCATCTAGAAACATTTTCTCTAACGTTGATCCGCGTTTAAATATCATTCTTTTACCGTCTATTGGATTCTTCAGGAAATGGTAACTATATGTATCTAAGCTCGTTATTCTGCTAGCTTCTTCACATTTATTAAATATTAGTCTAATAACGTAGCTTGTAGCTCCTAGGAGATGTATCTTAGTGAACCCATGTTCTCTAATCCGTCTAATGGTACTATCTATCAGGTCTCTACAGAGGTCGTGACCTATCTTGAACATCTTTTTGAAACTTATCTCTGGTCTTGTTGGTACTATACTAATCTTGTTTACGGGTACTCCAATAATGTCAGCATCTACCCCATCTAGGATCGCACTATCATATCCATGTGCTACGTATATCTTCTCGTAGTTATGTAATCCATATTTATATAATAGTGATCTAGCTGCATGATAGATCATGTTATTAACCTCATGATTAAATGGGTAGTCTGGAACAACAATAATTAACTTAGCATCCTTATTCAACCTCTCTACCTCACGCACCCTCTTATAGAGCATCTTGATAGAATACTCAACAAGCCGTATAGGATGTATGTTAATGTTATCTCTCAATAGTGTGAATACTCCATTATCAATCATGACCTCTCTACAGTGCTTAACTTCACTTCTAAACGTTCCAGAACAATCATATAATAGGTGACTACCATAACCAACATAGAGCTTAACGATCGAGCCAACATTTGTCTTAACAAGCACCATCTACTATGTCTCAATGCAATATTCGTTTAAGAGTACTATCTCACTATCAAGTATATTCTCATATTAATAGTTTAATATCTCGATCAAGAACATAGAACCAGCATGCCTACACTAGAGTATATGTTGTTAATAGAGTAGGATATATGTTTTTTCTCTAGGAACCTTATATAGATATAGTAACAGTTCTTCTCCCGTAAAGGGATGTGGAACTGTGTACTTAGCATAGAGACGTAGTGGATATTTTTCTCCTACTGACTTCTCTACTAGGAATCTAGTAGCTTCCTCTGAGGGTAATAGATCTATAATGTATCCCTGCTTTCTGGTTCTTGTAGGTCTGTACACTATGTAGTTACCTAGCCCTAATACAGTTACTGTCTCTAGGATAGGATTATATCCTACTTCTAGTTCTCGCAACATATTGCTCATTATATGTACGTTTCTATTACATGGTATATTGAGATGTAGATAGTCTGGAATATATAGTGAGGATCCCCCAACATTAACACGTTCATAACCTATACCTGGAAAGTTTCTTAGAAAGTTCAGTAGTTTCTCCTTATCTTTCTTTGAGAAGGTTCCCGTTTCAAGGTACTGTTTAAATGATTCTAAGAATCTGGGATATTCTTTATACGTTACTATTGGATTCACCTTAACAAATTCGAGAATATCTGGCGGAAGAACACGTTCAACTTCCTCAATAATTTGAACTAGAGGTTCAACAAGACCTAGCTCTCTCGTCAATTCTTCAATAAGGGTAAGCCGTTGTTTACGTTCTTTTAATAGTTCTGTTGAGAGAAAAGGTAGGTCTAGTACAGCATCAGGAATGAGTTGAAGTGGTGATGTTGCTTGTCCTTCGCTGATAGCTGATATGTTGTTGCTTGTTGGTGAGTAGAATATTACTGCTCTATGTTCTGGTAGAGGTATCTGCACTATTGCAATAGGAATAGTTATTCCATACATTGGGTGGATCAGTATTGGAACCCGTGTTTCTGTTCTATAATGAAGTTCTAGTAGAGGCTCTAATAGAGCATGCTTCTCTAGGAACCTAACTATGTCAGAGAAATCGATCACTATGTCAGCAAGATTAATAATCTTAAATATCTCATTCGCTAACCTCCTAGAAAGTGAGCTCATGCTCATGGTTTGACGTAGATTGTTTTTATCATTAACGTGGCTGTTTAACAGATAGTTTTACTATGTTGAGAGGGAGATAAACATGGATAATCTATTAAATTTCGATTCCAGTATAAATACAAGAATGAAGATGAACACCTCATTGGGTTATTCCCTCAGTCTTACTTTTCTATAAGTTAAATATGAACTATTGTATCCATCTGTAAGTGATTCTGTAGACATGACTGTACTTGTCATCGGATTTTTCCTCCATGAGTTATTCATCTAGTTGCAGTATTTAAGTTTTAAATGTATACAGAACAGTGTAGTTATATATAGATATAGTGCAGAGATTCAGACTAAGTGCGAGACCTCATCGGGAACCCTCAGTCTATTGTTAAATTGGTTATCTATATATGTAGTTGTGGAAACAGTTGGATAGTCTCTATTATCTATAAGAGTAGTTAAACATGTCATCGGTACCCCTCTACCGTTTAGCTTTGTAGAGTATTTTTAACTGTTTTCGCTAGAGGGATCACTAATATAAAATCTGCTTAATCTAGTCATCACATGTATCCTATAGATAGTAATGATGTAAGAAAGCTTACTGCTCTAGGAGTACTGATCAGTAATGTTCTCTTTCTAGTCATCGTTATGAGTCTAGTCATAATTTTTCTTCTATATGCGCTTCCCATGGTCATAGCTTCTGAGGTCAAGGTTAGCTATGTTACTAGTCTATTACCATTATATGATGGTCTTAGTAGTAAGCTATGGAGTGGATTCGCACTTGAGCTCGTGATGGGGCTGATAGTGGTGTTCTCTGAGAAGAAGCTGTTTGAGGGAGCGAGAACAGTAATGATGATTAATATGATTATTACTATCATAATTATTACTCTATGTTTAGTCAATAGCTATATCCTGATCAAGTTGACGTTGACATTACACGATCTCGCTTCTCAGTGTGCTAGAGAAATAATACATAAGCAGTATTATGCTATTGCTATCATAGATAGGAGATGTCTATTAGAGAAAGGTAAGACGGTGCATCTAAACTTGTTTCCTTAGCATAAACTTAAATTATTATCATCAGCTAGATCTTTAATGTCTATCTCCTTCTATAGGAGCATTCTGAGTACGGTTCTTCGTGATAGGATTCTTCTATCTAGTGTTGATTCTCTTGAGCATGATCTAGATGAGCTGGCTCGTAAGATTACTCATCTGTTAAGTGTTGCTAATCTAGGTCACATATTTATTGATCTTACAGCTCAGTTTAGTGAGGCTCCACCTGTCCTATATGATGAGAGTTCCGTGGTTAATATTATTGCGTTGCCTATAGGTGAGTTTGAGACCGTGATACCTAGGTGCAGGTGGGTTCTCTGGTACGGTAGAGAGATCTATCACGGTCATCGTACAGGTAAAGATATGCTCCTAGCTACACCATATTACTGGACTCCTCTATATGGTAGGTTCACACCGAAATTATCTAGTTTAATTGTTGAGAAGTATTTTGAAAATATTATACCTAGAGCAGTAGGGGTGATACGGGGTTTAGAACTGTACTGCCCCTTAGAGTATACTAGAGATATTATACTTGCAACAATCTTCTCAATGTTTTATAATAGCCTTTACATTCCATATGAGAGGAACAGTCCAGAAAAGACTTGGGAATCATTGAGAGAACATTTAAAGATGTATGAGAAGGTGAGTAATATTCCAATAATGTTTTACTACCTAAGCTTCAACTCTAGAGCACCAGAGTTCACGCTGACACGTACAATGGGCTGGGACGAACTCATCTATGAGCTGAGAAAGTTCCTAGGTAGATACGTCTTAGAAGGACACTACCCACCACCCTACATTGTCCTACCAGAGGG